>CACXFE010000079.1 GCA_902766855.1 Oscillospiraceae bacterium
GGGGTGGAAGATGGGACTCGAACCCACGGTCTCCAGTGCCACAAACTGGCGCTTTAACCAACTAAGCTACATCCACCATAGTGCAAAGATTATTATATCACACTTTTTGTTTTTGTCAATAAAAAAATTCGGGAAATCGGCATCACCCGCCAAAAGGCGGAGAAATCAGGCCGGTTTCTTCTTCTTTTTCAAGAAAATAGTACTTGCATTACGGTAAAAATATGGTAAAATAATAGTCGTAATATATAAGACAAAGGAGTCCTTTCAATGGCAAAAGAAGTGTTAGTTGAAATATCCGCACGGCATGTGCATGTAACGGAAGAGGCGTTGGAGATCCTGTTCGGCAAGGGGCATAAACTCACTCCGAAAAAGGATCTTTCTCAACCCGGGCAGTTTGCCTGTGAGGAAAAAGTGATGGTCGTAGGCCCGAAATCACAGTTAAAGGCCTCGATTTTAGGCCCCACACGCCCTGAAAACCAAGTGGAACTTTCTTTGACCGACGCACGCTCCATCGGCGTGACCGCACCGATCAGAGAATCGGGCGATGTGAAAGGCTCGGGCGCTTGCAAACTGGTAGGCCCGGCAGGGGAATTGGAATTGACCGAAGGCGTTATCGCCGCGAAGCGCCATGTTCATATGACGCCGGAAGACGCGGAAAAATACGGCATTCAGGATAAACAAATCGTTTCCGTGAAAATCCCGACAGAGGGCAGAGCCTTGATTTTTGATGATGTGGTCGCCCGCGTCAGCACCAAATATAAACTTGCCATGCACATTGATACCGACGAGGCAAACGCCGCCGCTGTGCCGGGCAGTTGCATCGGTGAGATTCTTGACTGATCCCAAAGCAATCGGCCTGTATCTTCATGTTCCGTTTTGTGAGAAGAAGTGCGCATATTGCGACTTTTATTCTTCTTTCGTAACAGAAGACCTGCTTGATGCGTATGAAAAGCGATTGATCAGGGTGATTTATGAATGGGGCGGTCGGGTTGACCGCCCCATTCGCACTGTCTACTTCGGCGGGGGAACGCCTTCGCTGCTCGGGAGGCGCTTGCCCGGCGTGATGCAGGCGGTGCGGGAAGCCTTTGCCCTTTTGCCGCAAGCGGAGATCACGCTGGAAATGAACCCCGGAAACCGGGTGGAACCCGTGTTGGAAAACGCCCGAAAAGCCGGCGTGAACCGCCTTTCCATCGGGGCGCAAAGCGGCGACGATCAGGTGCTTGCTCTGCTTGGCAGGCGGCATACGGCGGCCGATACGCTTTTTTGTGTTGCCGAGGCCAGAAAAGCGGGATTTCACAATCTTTCGCTGGATCTGATGCTGGGGCTGCCGCACTCCACCCGCGAATCTCTGCGAAAAGACGCGGAGTTTTTGCTCGCCGCCGCGCCGGAGCATCTTTCGGCCTATCTTTTAAAGATCGAGCCGAATACGCTTTTTGCGCGCAAGCGGGCGGAACTTTTGCTCCCGGATGAGGATGAACAGGCGGAACAGTATCTTTTGCTGTGCGAAATCCTGCGGGAAAACGGCTGGCGGCATTACGAAATTTCGAATTTTTGCCGGGAAGGGTTTGAAAGCCGCCATAACATAATTTATTGGCGGGATGAAGAATATCTCGGCATAGGCCCTTCCGCGCATTCTTTTTTGAACGGCAAGCGGTTTTATTATCCACGCGATCTGCGCGCCTTTTTAAAAGGAAACCGGCCGTTGCCGGATGGAGAGGGCGGCGGATGGGAAGAGTATATCATGCTGGCGCTTCGGCTCAAAGAAGGGCTGGTGTTTTCCCGCTTGCAGGAGCGATTCGGAAAGCGGCCGGGCGCGGCGGCAGCCGAGCGGCTGGCGCCTTACCGAAAAGCCGGATTGTTGACTTTGGATGAGCGGTCGATCGCCTTGACCGAGCGCGGGATGCTGGTTTCCAACAGCCTGATCACGGAAATTTTAAACATTTTAGGAAAAGACGGTGAACCGATATGAGAACATTGAAAATCCATTTGATCCGCCACGGCGCGACCGACGCCAACGCTCAAAGCCGATATATCGGGTGCAGAACGGATCTGCCCCTTTCCCCGGAGGGCGTGAATGAATTGCGGGCGTTAAGGGAGGAACTGGATTATCCCGCGATCGACTGCCTGTATGCCAGCCCCATGCTGCGCTGCCGCCAAACGGCGGCGGTGTTGTTCCCGGGGGAGGAGATCAATGCCGTAAGCGATCTGCGGGAGTATGATTTCGGCAGTTTTGAAGGAAAGACCGCCGAAGAATTGGAAAGCGATCCGCATTTTTTGCCGTGGGCTTCGGGGAAATTGACCGCGCCGCCCGGCGGGGAGGAAAACAGCGAGTTTATCAAGCGCCTCTGCGTGGGACTGCATAAAATCGTAACCGATATGCTGGAAGAAGAAAAGCATTCCGCCGGGGTGATCATGCACGGCGGTGCCATGATGATGCTGCTCGCCGCCACGGCGGTGCCGCGCCTCCGCCCCGTGGAGTGGACTTGCGATAACGGCAGGGGATATTCTTTGCTGGTGACCCCGTCCCTTTATCATAAAAGCGGCGTGGTGGAAGTTTTCGACAGAATATAAGGCGATCAAGCAGGTTTAAAACATAAAAAATGAAGCCTGCGGCGTTTCTTCCGCAGGCTTCCCTTTATATGAATTTTTTCAATTTTTATATCGAGGGGTGCTATCCGCACCGATTTGAATTGTACATTGGTCTCACCCTAATCAAGTTATTTCAAATGAATTCTCCTGATGATCATAGTTTTCACCTTTTTTTGGGATTTTTTGCTCCATAAGAGGTTGTCAAAGGGTCATCGGATTCTCCTTTTGCCTTGATTTTGTTGTCGCGTTGCCAAGATCTTACTTCATGGGACTCACCGCTTTCTATTGATTCTTTTCACTGTCCGGTGGTACTTCCGTTTTCACGGTTTCACCTCTCTCTTGTTTCTGGCTTTATTATACTGTATATTTAATAGTTTGTCAAGTACTTTTTCAAAAAAATTAGTGAAATTAACAAATTGTTCAAATTTTTTGCAAGTTGCTTTTTTTATTCTGTGTTTTGTTAAGGAGGAATGATGATGCGCCCGATGATGCCCCCGCCCGCCGGAATGCGCGGCCCGATGCGATTAGGCGGCCCGCGTGGATTTTTAACCGAAGAGGAAAAACAAAATCGCCCTACTGTCAACGCCGCGCTGCTCAAACGCATCCTGCGGTACTTGTTGCCGTACAAATGGCAGTTTCTCGCGGTGTTTGCCGCGCTGATCGTGTCCGCCGTGTTGGGGTTGTTTCCGGCTATCATAACCGGCCGTATCGTGGATGCGATCGTCAGCAACGACCGGAATCTCCGTTCTTTACTTCAACTGGTTCTGTTGGCCTTTTTTGTACTTGCGGGCGCTCAGGTTATCTCGGTTTTGGAGCAATATATCAATTCCTGGATCTCGCAAAAAATCATTTATGATATGCGCAATCAGATGTACGATCATTTGCAGCATATGCCGCACGCCTTTTTCACCGGGGAGAAGCAGGGCGACATCATCACAAGGCTGAACAGCGATATCAACGGCGTCAGTTCGGTGATTTCCGGCGTGTTGACCTCTCTGATCAGCAATACCTTGACCGTGGCGACCTGCGTGTTCACGCTTTTCTGGACGGATTGGCGGCTTGCGGTTGTGGGGCTGCTGGTATTGCCGCTGTTGATTTTGCCCACCCGTGCGGTCGGGAAAAAGCGGTGGAAGTTGGTCAGTGAAGCGCAGGCAAAACAGGATGAACTGAATCAGCGTGTAGAGGAAACCCTGTCGGTCAGCGGCTCGATGCTGGTGAAACTGTTCACCAAGGAAAAAGAGGAATATGAAAAGTATCGCGCGGTCAATCACGAAGCCACCGCCATCACGATCAGAGAGCAGCGGGCGGGCAGTTGGTTTCATGTGTTTTTGGGAATGTTTATCCAAATTGCTCCGCTTTTGATTTATTTTGCCGGCGGGTTTCTGATCATCGGCGGGCGGGACGCCGGGCTTACCGTTGGGGATGTTTCCATTGTGGTGGCATTGGTCAACCGTTTATACCAGCCGGTGCGGATGCTGTTGAATTTACAGGTGGATTTTGTGCGATCTTTGGCGCTGTTTTCCCGGATTTTTGAAATGCTTGACCGCCCGGTCGGGATTGAGAACCCCGCGCACCCGCAATGCCCGCCGCTTGAACGGTGCGATATTGTCTTTTCGGATGTGCATTTTTCTTATGAAGGCACCAAGGAAGTGCTGAAAGGAATTGATTTCACCGTGCCGAACGGGAAAATGGTGGCGATCGTAGGTACCTCGGGCGCAGGGAAATCCACTGTGATCGGGATGATCCCGCGGCTGTATGATGTTTCGGCGGGCGCGGTCAGGATCGGGCAGACCGATGTGCGGGATTTTGATCTTGCGTATCTTCGCCGGCAGATCGGCATGGTCACGCAGGATACCTACCTGTTCAACGGCACGATTTTGGAAAATCTGTTGTATGCGAAATCCGACGCGGCGATGGAAGAAATCGAAAACGCCTGCAAAATCGCAAATATTTATGATTTTATTATGGGATTGCCCGAACGGTTCGACACGGTGGTGGGAAACCGGGGGTTGAAACTTTCCGGCGGCGAAAAACAGCGGGTTTCGATCGCGCGCGCCGTGCTGAAAGATCCCCGCATTCTGATTCTGGATGAAGCCACTTCTTCACTGGACTCGATCTCTGAAAATCTGATCCAGGAATCTCTGCGCACGGTGATGCGGGGCAGAACCAGCCTGGTGATCGCGCACCGGCTTTCCACCGTGATCGCTGCCGACCGGATCATGGTGATGGAAGAGGGGCGCATCACCGAAACCGGCACGCATGAGGAGTTGCTCACCAAGAGTGCGAAATACAAAGAATTGTATGAAACGCAGTTCAAGCGCGTGCTGGATTATGAAAAATCCCGCCAAAACGCATAAAAGTTTGAAAAAATGCAAAAAATCCTTGCAAAATCATGATGCTTGTGATATAATTATTCGGCTGTGCAAGGCACAGTAAATAATACACACATTCCGTCCGGTGGAGGAAAGGTGCCGCTTGCGGTTCCCTGCACTGCTGCGGCGGGATGGAGGAGTAACCTTGGAGGAATGAAAATGCCAGCAGTAGTATCAATGAAACAGCTGCTCGAAGCGGGTGTTCATTTCGGACATCAGACGAGACGCTGGAACCCGAAAATGGCGGAGTACATTTTCACGGAACGGAACGGGATCTATATTATTGACCTGCAAAAAACGGTCAAGAAATTGAACGAGGCGTATATGTTCGCCCGTGACATTGCCGCGGAAGGCGATGACATCCTGTTCGTAGGCACCAAAAAGCAAGCGCAGGATTCCATTAAAGAGGAAGCCGAGCATTGCGGAATGCCGTATGTCAACGCGCGTTGGCTGGGCGGTATGCTCACCAACTTCACCACGATCCGCACCCGGATCGCGCGGCTCAATCAGTTGCGCACCATGCGGGACGACGGCACTTTTGAACTTCTTCCCAAAAAAGAAGTGATCAAACTCAATCTGGAAATCGAAAAATTAGAGAAATTCCTCGGCGGTATTCAGGAGATGAAGAAACTCCCCGGCGCGCTCTTTATTGTAGACCCGCGCAAGGAAAGAATCGCCGTTGCGGAAGCCAAAAAACTCGGCATTCCGATCATTGCCATTGTGGATACCAACTGCGATCCGGATGAGATCGACGCGGTGATCCCCGGTAATGACGATGCGATCCGTGCGGTCAAATTGATCGCGGAAACCATGGCTGCCGCCGTGATCGAAGGCAGACAGGGGAACGATATGGGCTCTGCCGCGGCAGACGAGCCGGAAGAAACCGAAGAAACCGCCGAAGAAGTTTCCGAGGAAGAAGCCGCTGAATAATCAAACGCAGCAAGGCGGTGGGGAATCATTCCGCCGCCTCTTTTAATCAAAACAGGAGGGAATCAAAATGGCTTTTACCGCAAAAGATGTACAGGCGTTAAGAGAGAAGACCGGCTGTGGCATGATGGACTGTAAAAAGGCTCTCGTGGAATGTGACGGGAACATGGATGCCGCGGCGGACTATTTAAGAGAAAAAGGGTTGGCTTCCCAAGCCAAAAAGGCCGGCAGAATCGCCGCGGAAGGCACGGTTTGTGCGTATACCACCGGCAATATCGGCGTGGTAGTGGAACTCAACAGCGAAACGGACTTTGTTGCCAATGGCGACGGGTTCAAAAAACTCGCGGCGGACATTGCCGCCATCATTGCCGAGCAAAATCCCGCGGATATGGATGCACTTCTCGCTTGCGAGAAGGACGGGAAGACCGTGGAAGGCATGGTGCAGGAACTGTTCCTCGCGGTGCGGGAGAATATCAAAGTTCGCCGTTTCGCCCGTTATGAGGGCAAAGTGGTGTCTTATGTGCATGCCGGCGGCAAAATCGGGGTTTTAGTGAACTTCGATACGGAACTGACAGCCGACAATGCGGATTTTATCACCATGGGCAAAAATGTTGCCATGCAGATCGCTGCGATGAATCCCGCGTATCTTGACGAGGCTTCCGTTCCGGCGGATGTGTTGGAGAAAGAAAAAGAGATCCTCATCGCCCAGATGAAAGAAGATCCTAAAATGGCCAACAAACCCGAAGCCGTTCTCGGAAAGATCGTGGAAGGGAAGATCGGGAAATACTATAAGGAAAACTGCTTGGTTGAGCAGGCATTCGTTATGGATGGCGATGTCACCGTCGGGAAATATGTGGAAAACACCGCAAAGGCTCTCGGTGCTGAAATCAAAATTGCCTCTTTTGTTCGTTATGAAAAAGGCGAAGGCATTGAAAAGCGTGTGGATGATTTCGCCGCCGAAGTTGCCGGCATGGTGAAATAAGAATCAAAAGCCCCGTCATCTGCTGTTTGCGGATGGCGGTTTCTTTTTATCCGGCGAGTTTGAAAGAGATGGGGCGTTGTGATGGAAACAGTTGTCTTGTGGTGCATGGAGATTATCGGAACGGCGGCATTTGCCATATCGGGTGCGCTGATCGCCGTCGGGTGTGAGTTGGATCTGTTCGGCGTGGTCTTTATCGGCTGTGTCACAGCGGTTGGCGGCGGAATCCTGCGGGATGCGTTGCTCGGAAATTTTCCGGCGGCGATCTTTTCCGTTCCGTTGCTTTTGTTGATCGCGGTCGTTTCCTCGCTGCTGGTCTTTTTGATCTCCTATTGGAATGTCAAGCGGTTCGATCTGCTGAAAAAGCGGATCGAGATGATCAATAATTTTTTTGATGCGATCGGATTGGCGGCGTTTACCGTAACCGGCGCGGAAGCGGCTTTTGCCGCGGGATACGGCGATAAGGCGGTTTTCACGGTGTTCATGGGGATGACCACCGGCATCGGCGGTGGGATCATGCGGGATGTTTTGGTGGATAAAACACCGTATGTGCTGAAAAAACATATTTACGCTTTGGCTTCAATTTTCGGGGCGACGCTGTATTATATCATCCGGGTTTACCGCCAGGACACGGTCGCCGCCATGCTGGCGGCCATGCCGTTTATTGTGTTGATCCGCCTGGCGGCCACCAAGTTCCGCTGGCATTTGCCGAAAATCCGCTTTGAAAACCGGGATACCTGATAAAAAAGATTGCCTTGCCGCATCCGGCAAGGCAATCCTTTCAGTTTTGTTGAAAAACCAGAATCAACCATGTTGCGCCGTTTTCGGCGCAATTTTTGTTTCTCCGGCGGCAGGTGCATCGAAAAAACTCCTTCGTGGCGAAAACCGCGTTGACGCTTTCAAAAAATTACAGGGAGGAAAGCGGAGTGACCGCATCCGCAAAAACAGCATGGATTTCCGGCGCATGCTTTTTCATATTGACCGGGCGCAATTCCCGGTTTGTAAAGCAGTGCTTTGTTTGGGCTTCAATCACCGTCCGGCCGGTTTTTTCCTCCGTCACGCGATAGGTCACGGTCATTCGCACGCCGTTGTATTCGGTGATGATCGGTTCGATCAAAAGAACATCCCCCGCCGTAACATGGTATTTGTATTTGCAATACACTTCAAGCGAGGGAATGGTATATCCCGCGGCTTCCAGGTCTTCCAGCGGCAAACCGTGTGCCTCCATCCAGCGGCACCGCGCTTCTTCCAAAAATCGAATGTAGTTGGAATGATGTACCACGCCCATTTTATCGGTTTCATAATAATTGATTTTTCGTTTGTAAATAAAGTCCATTATCCGGTTCTCCTTTGTGTTTTGCTGCGCATGGATTTTCGGTAAGCAAGAGGGGTTTGTTGTTGCTTTTTCTTAAAAATATGGCTGAAATAATGCTCGTCTGTGAATGAGAGATATTCGGAAATTTCCCGCACGGGTAAGCGGGTGTCGGCAAGCAGATGTTTTGCGGCTTCGATTTTCCTGTCCAAAATATACGCGTAAACCGCTTGCCCGTAACGCTGTTTGAATAGCCGCCCGAGGTAGGAAACCGAAATGCCGCTTTGCTTGGCAAGTTCGCTTGCGGAAAGTCTTTCACGAATATGCGTGTCGATATAACGGCAGACTTTTTCGGGCAGAGTGTCCTGCTCGGTATGCGCAGTCGAGCGGGCCAAACATTCCGCCAACCGCAAAAGGAAAACGGCGGCTTCTCTGTTCGCGGCGGCCGGATCGGGCGAGGTTTCGCAAAATGCCAGGAAATCGCGGAACAGGGGTTCCGCTTCGGGGGCTTTAAAGCAAGTCTGCCCCTCGATCCCGTAAAGCCGCAGTAATTCGCCGCAAAGCGGCCCGCTGATGTTCAACCACATCTTGGTCCATGGGTCTTGCCGGGAGGCGTAATAATGGTGGCGGCGCCCCGCTTGCAGAAGGTAGACCGTTCCCGGCGTCACATGGTGTTCTACCCCGTCGGCAATCACGGTGCCGGCGCCCGCGGTGACATATTCCGCCACATAAATATCAGCCGATTTCCGAATGATTTTGTAGTGCGGATCGGGATAGGTGATTCCCGCCAGGCATAACCAAAGCGGCGCGGCGGAGTCCGGCAAAGGAGCCGCGTATTGAAAACATTCTTTCATAGTCTTAAAATCCTCACTTTTTTGCGCAAAAAGTGCCTTTCTTTTTGACTCTGTACTATGATATTATACAATAAAATCCATGAAAAAACAAGGAGTTGCACCATGAAAAACGAATCTTCTTTCCTTCCTCGCCCCGAGCATCCCGAGCCGATGATGCGCCGCGACAGTTGGCAAAACCTGAACGGAGAATGGCTTTTTGCTTTTGATTACAGCCTTTCCGGCCGGGAGCGCGGGCTTTTCCTGCCGAAAAACAAAGCGGCGTATCCTCAAACGATCATCGTGCCGTTTTGCCCGGAAAGCCCCCTTTCCGGCATCGGAGAAACGGATTTTATCCCGGCAGTCTGGTATAAAAGGCCGATTTGGATTACCGGGGAGCAACTGCGCGGGAAGGTGTTGCTGCATTTCGGTGCGGTGGATTACGAAACGGCGGTATATGTCAACGGGCAACTCGCCGGGGAACATATAGGCGGCTATTCCTCTTTTATGATGGATATTACGGCGTTTTTACAACCCGGCGAAAACGATCTCACCGTTTTTGCACGGGATGATCTGCGCTCTCGTCACCAGCCTTCGGGCAAGCAAAGCCACCGCCGGGATTCATACAGTTGCATGTATACCCGTACCACCGGCATTTGGCAGACGGTGTGGCTGGAATTTGTGCCGAACGGATATATTCGTTCCGCCCGCTATTATGCCGATATTCGGGAAGGCGCGCTGGAGTTGGAGTTATCCTTTTCCAAAGCCGGAAAGATAACCGCGGAAGCGTTTTATCAGGGCAAGCCGATGGGAACATATACGGAAAATACCCGGGGCAATACCGCGCGGTTCCGGCTGCCGCTGGCGGAAACGCATCTTTGGGAAGCGGGACACGGGCGATTATATGATTTAAAGTTCACATTCGAGAGCGGCGGAGAAACGGATATTCTGTATAGTTACGCGGGGCTTCGGGAGGTCAGGATAGACGGCTTCCGGGTGCGTATCAACGGGAAAAGCGTGTTTCAAAGAACGGTGTTGGATCAAGGATTTTACCCGGACGGGATCTACACCGCCCCGAGCGACGCGGCGCTTAAACAGGATATTGAACTGGCGATGCGCCTTGGCTTTAACGGCGCGCGTTTACATGAGAAAATCTTTGAGCCGCGTTTTTTATATCATTGCGATCAAGCCGGGTACTTGGTATGGGGCGAACATGCCAACTGGGGGCTTGACATCACCGAAAAGCAGGGGCTGGCGGCTTTTCTGCCGGAATGGGTGGAAGCCGTGGAGCGGGATTTCAATCACCCCGCGATCATCGGCTGGTGCCCGTTCAATGAAACATGGGATCTGAACGGTCGCCGCCGCGATCCGCAAATTCTGGAAACGGTCTACCATGTCACTAAGGCGATTGATTCCACGCGCCCGGTGATCGATGCGTCCGGCGGTTTCCATGTGATCAGTGATTTGTATGATCAGCATGACTATAATCAAAACCCCGAAACATTCCGCCAGTCGTACAGCGGGTACAACGGCAAGCAGGACAGTTTTCACTGGCTTTTTCAGGAAGAACAAAACTACCTCCCCGATTTGCCGCTTTTCATCAGCGAATTCGGGGGGATCAAGTGGGTGCCGGAAGCCCTTCGCGGCAAGGAGGAGGCCGACGCATGGGGATACGGCGCCGCACCGAAAACCGAAGAGGAGTTTTTTGCCCGCTATGAAGGGTTGACCGCCGCTCTTTTGGAAAATCCGAACATCATGGGATTTTGTTATACACAATTATATGATGTTGAGCAAGAGCGAAACGGGCTGTATACCTACGCGCGGGAAGCAAAATTTGCCGATTATTCCCGCATCTTGGCTGCTAATACCAAAAACGCGGCGATCGAGGCGTAACGGCAGGCCTTCCCGGCCGGCATTTGCCGACCGGGAAGGTACAAAAAGCACGAAATGCGGAAAAAATACTTGACAAAGCCGGAAAAAGGGGTATAATATTCTTGTTATGAAATTTTGGGGAATTGTGTAACGGTAGCACGACAGACTCTGACTCTGTTTGTTGGGGTTCGAATCCCTATTCCCCAGCCAAAGCCAAATAATCCGAACATTGTCATCAACGGTGACACGTTCGGATTATCTATTTTTATAACCAATTTAGTAAATAAATAA
>CACXFE010000080.1 GCA_902766855.1 Oscillospiraceae bacterium
GGCCACCGCCCCGAACAAAGCACCGAGAAAAGCGCCTTTGCGGGATTTTTTATGCCGGTAGATCATCCCTGCCGTAAAGGTAAACACCGCGCCCAAAATAAAATTGGACAGTTCCCCCACCCCGACGGAGGACGAAACCAACAAATGCAGAAGGTTTTTCAGTAGGCATACCAACACCCCGTAAACCGGCCCGAGCGCAAACGCGGTAATCAAAGCGGGTAATTCCGAAAAATCCAGTTTAATGAAGGAAGGGATGAGGAAAGGCAACGGGAAATCGAGCATCATCAGCACAAACCCGATCGCCCCCATGATTGCGGTTACCGCAACGGCTTTGATATTTTTTTTGACAGTTGGTTTTAATTTCATACCGTATTTTCCTTTCTTTTTCAGGGAGAAAAAGAAGCGCGCCCCCGAAAAAATCAGGGGCGCGAAAAAAACATCTTTCTTCTTTCATCCGGACTTTAACCGTCGGCTTCGGAGTTTCACCGAATCAACCTGTAAAGGCTCGCGGGCTATACCGCCGGTGAGGAATTGCACCTCGCCCTGAAGATTCTGTTCCTATCATATTCCGATAGAACCCATTTGTCAAGAGATTTTTTTATTTTTTCAAAGAATCGCGGATCTCGCGGAGAAGCAATACTTCCTCGGAAGGCTCTTCTTCCGCGGCTTCTTCCTCTTTCTCCTCTTCCTCTTCTTTCTTCTTCTCTAATTTGGCGCGCACGCCGTTGATCGCTTTGATCACAAGGAAGATCACAAGCGCGATCAAAATAAAGTTCACGATCGCCTGAATGAAGCTGCCGTAATTCAGCGAAGCCTCTTCAATGCCCTTCGCTTCATCCGCCGCACGGATCACCCAGCGAAGCGTGGTGAAATCAATACCGCCGAAAATCGCGCCGATCAACGGCATCACAATGTCATTGACCAACGAACTCACAATCGCGGTAAACGCGGAGCCCATGATCAAACCGACAGCCAAATCAATCACACTGCCGCGCGAAATGAACTCCTTGAACTCACTGATGAATTTTTTCATTTTTTTCTCCTCCGTTTTTAAAATACAGGAACAACCGGCAAGCAATTTGCCCGTTGTAAAGTTTACGCCGTTTATCGGCGATCCTTCCAAAATGTTTTTCAAACTCGTCATGCGGGCTGATCACGGCAAATTTCCTGCCCGCGCCGCTTACAAAGCGCCGCCCCATCTCCGCATACAGTTTTTCCGCTTCCTGCACATCCAACAGTCGCTCCCCATAAGGCGGATTGGTGGCGACTACACAGCGCCTGTCCGGCACCTTGAAATCGCGGATATCCGCCACAGCGGCCTTGACCAGATGCTCCACGCCCGCTTTTTTGGCATTTGCCAAAGTAAGTTCCACACAAGCGGGATCCAGGTCATACCCCCGCGCCGCAAAATCCACCCCGTGCAGAATCTGATCCTGCGCGCGCATACGCTCCTCCCGCCAGATTTTTTCTTCTAAAAACCCGAAACGCTCAGCCGCAAAGTACCGCCGAAGCCCCGGCGCGGTTTTGGTGGCGATCAGCGCCGCTTCGATCAACAGCGTGCCGCTCCCGCAAAAGGGATCCAAAAACAAAGTATCGGGGAAAACCCGCACCTGATCGCAAATCGCGGCGGCAAGGGTTTCTTTCAGCGGCGCATCGTTCGATACCCGGCGATACCCGCGCTTGTGCAACCCTTCCCCCGAGGTATCCAGCATCAGGGTGACCCTGTTTTTATGAATGGAAAAGCGCACCCGGATCTCCGGGCCGGTTTCTTCAAAATAGGAAACCGCATAAGATTGTTTCAAACGCTCTACAATGGCTTTTTTGATGATAGACTGACAATCCGGAATGCTGAACAGCGCCGAATCCAAACTCCATCCGTTGACGGGGAATGCGTCGTCCCGGCGGAGATAGTCTTCCCACCGAAGCGCCTTGACGCCTTCAAACAGTTCGTTAAAAGTAACGGCCTCAAATTCCCCGACCACCAGCATGATCCGCTCTGCAAAGCGGGAACAGATGTTGGCGCGGGCGATCATATGCGCGCTGCCCGAAAGCATCACCCGCCCGTTTTCCGCCGTGACCTCTTCAAATCCCATCCGGCGAAATTCATCCGCGGCGATCCCTTCTATGCCGAAAAGGCACGGCGCGGCTAAACGATACTCCTTCATTCATTTGACCTCTGTGGTTTGATGCCGTGTAACATGGCACCCGATATTGACTGCCACCGGCAGCCCGGCAATATGGGTTGCCCCGGTTTCGATATTCACGGCAAGCGCCGTGGTAACGCCGCCGAATCCCTGCGGGCCGATCCCGAGAAGATTGATCTTTTCGAGCAGTTCTTCTTCCATTTCCCGATAATACGGGTCACCGTTCGGGGTTTCGGTACTGCGGCAAAGCGCCTTCTTTGCAAGAAGCGCGCACTGCTCAAAATCGCCCCCGATTCCTACGCCGACCACCATCGGCGGGCAAGGGTTATTCGACGCTTTTTTCACAATATCCAATACCGCGGCGATCACACCATCCCTCCCGTCAAACGGGGTGAGCATGCGAATGCCGCTCATATTCTCACTGCCGAAGCCTTTCGGCGCTACCGTGATCCGCACCGCCGCCCCATCGGTAACGGTGGTATGAATCACAGCGGGGGTGTTATCCCCGGTATTGACCCGCCGAAGCGGATCCGCCACCACCGATTTGCGAAGCAGACCTTTTTCATAGCCTTCCCGCACGCCGGCTTGCACGGCTTCGTACAAGGCGCCGCCCGTAAAATGCACATCCTGCCCGATCTCTAAAAAAACCACCGCCATGCCGGTATCCTGGCAAATGGGAAGCGAATACTCTTCCGCGGCTTCTAAATTTTTTTGCAGATCGCACAAGATGCTTTTGGCAAGCGGCGCGGTTTCCGCCGCTTGGGCTTGTCCGATTTTTTTCACAATATCACAGGGCAGTTCTTTATTGGCACGGATGCAAAGGTCGCAAACGGCGGCTTTTACCCTGTCTACGGATATTTCGTTGATCATACGCCCTCCCGGCAAAACCGAAAGCCGAACCGTATGCCGGCCCGCCTTTCACTCGTTTCGCAAAACAACTCCCCGTTGTTATCGGTTATTTACCGGCGCCGCGCCTGGATCTGCGCGCATCCGGGTTTTTGCGTTTCATCTCTGAAAATTTTTCATCGCTGGTTTGTTTGAAGCGATTCATCATTTCTTCAAAACTTTGCGGCTCTTGCTTTTTAGGCGCCCAGGTATAAGAGCCATCCGGCTTCGGAGGCGGCGCAGGAGCACGCCTTTCGCGGCGTTCGCGATTTTCGGGGGATTTTTCCGGCTCTAACGCGCGCTTGATACTGAGGCTGATCTTGCCGTCTTCTCCGATACTTAAAATTTTGACCTTGGTTTCGTCCCCGATTTTCACAAATTCATTGATATCGTTGACATAGGTGCGCGCCACTTCGGAAATATGTACCATTCCCGATTTTCCGCCGCCCAAATCCAGAAAAACGCCGAAATTGGTAATCCCGGTCACTTTTCCTTCCACGATCTGCCCCACTGAAAGTTCCATAAAAATGAATGATCCTCCTCAAAAAAATTAACTGCCGGATATATCGATAAAAACCTGCTCGTCCGGATAAACATAGCCGAGCCGTTCTCTTGCCGCTTTTTCGATCACTTTCGCCTCAGACCCATCCGCCAGGATCGATTTTAATTCTTCAATATCATTCGCGGTGGCCTGCGCTTCCTGCTCTAATTCGCGCAATTTTTGCCGGCTGGCGCCCAGCTCCTGCCAAAGACCCGCCAGCGTGGCGATCATATACACACAAATGCCGAGAATCATAAGCCGAAGGAGTATGCTTTTGCGCTGTCCGTTTTGCTTTTTCATTCCAGCACCCCGTTTCCATCGTCATTCATCCGTTTACCAAGATAGTATATACCAAAACAACCTGCTTTTTCAAGAGTTTTTTGCGGGTTTCTGCTTCTTTTTGCAAATTTTTTTCAACTTTTCAGCCACACGAGCCGTTTTTTGCACCGCCGCCGCTGTAAAACGGCCTGCCCACGCCGAAATCCGGCGCGCCGATGCCGCCCCCATCCGGATCCCCGCGGCAAGCGCCGGGCAAAAAAACCGGGACAAGGTGACACGGCAAAGAACAAAACCGACCGCGATCCCCAAAAACAGGTACAATCGCATGGCGCCACCCGTAAAAACCAACTGCAAACAAAAACAACCGATCGCCGCTATAAGGGAAAACACCATATCTTCCGCAAAAACGCGAAGAGAAGAAAGGCGCAGTGCCCTCCTTGCCGCCCGCAAAACATCATAAAGCAGGCAAACGGCAACACCAAATCCCACCGCGATCCCGAAAGAAAGCAGTTGGGCGGCAGAATGAATCTCCCACATAACTCACCTGAAAAGGCGGGAGAAAAAGCCGCCGCTTTCCTGTGCCGAATAAGCCACGGCGTAAAACCTGCCTTCGGCCGTTAAGTCGCCGGTTTCATGGTCAAACCCGATGATCCGCATCGCCGTGCCTTTAACGGTCATCCGCCCGAGCGCGGTTTCCATTTGAATGGTTTCCTCGTCAAACGCCAAAACATCTTTCACACCCGAAAGGGTCAATTTTTTCCCGTTTTCCATAATCAAGTGATGATTGCCGCGTATTTCTTCCACAAAAAGCACACCTTTTCCCGTATTGCGGCGCCATGCGCCACATTATCATCATATTGCGGTATGCGATTTGTTATGCGCGGTCAATCAATAATTTTATAAAGATCCGCGGCGTCATCCTTGCGCACGGTTTCTGCTGTGGAGAGTACCTGCGCTTTCAGCGTGCGGCTGCCGAATGCGATCTCGATCACATCGCCCACCTTTACCTCATAAGAAGCGCGGGCGGGTTTTCCCCCTACCAATACACGCCCCGCGTCGCACGCTTCGTTTGCCACGGTACGCCGCTTGATGATCCGGGAAACTTTTAAATATTTATCCAATCGCATACTGTCACCGCTTTCCATGGTCATTGTATAAATTTAGCCGCCCAACGGGCGGCTAAACCAACTGTTAAGTAAACCTTATTTCACAGCGTCCTTCAAAGCTTTGCCGGCTTTGAATACAGGATTCTTGGAAGCCGCGATCTTGATGGTCTTCTTAGTCTGCGGATTGATGCCGGTTCTGGCAGCGCGTTTACGGATCTCGAAAGTACCGAAACCTACCAACTGGATCTTATTGCCTTTTTTCAGCTGAGCGCCTACGGTGTCAATGAAAGCGGCGAGTGCTTTGTCAGCGTCTTTCTTGGAAATTTCTGCTTTTTCTGCGATTGCTGCTACTAATTCTGACTTGTTCATTTTTTTGAACCTCCAAATAATAATTTTCAACGAGAAGCTCGTTTGAAATCTTTTGTACAAGCAAAGCCTGTCCTATATATTTTTACCATACTTTTTCAAAAAAATCAATCGGTTTTCGTGCTTTTTTTGAAAATTCATGAAAAAGCGAAAAAAAACGGTTAAAAAAGGGCTTTTTTAACGAAAAATTCTATATTTTACACAAAATTTTACGATTTGCTTACCGCCCGGCACGGTCGAGAAATCGCTTTTTGTGAAGCATCGAAGCACAAAAAGAAGCACCACATAGACCGCGGCGGCCGCCGCGATCGCCCCAAGCAACTGGATTTTTCCGCCGCCCCGGAAGATCAAATACGCCACCGCCCCGCAAGCGGCCGCCGCTATGAGCGGTTTGAAAAAATCACCGATCAGATCCGGCCACGCACCCATCGCCTGCACGATCCCCCGGAAATGCAGGCAGAAAATCACGCCGTAACATACCGCCGTGCCGATCGCCGCGCCCATGATGTTCACCTGTGGCCTGCCGATCAAAATCAGGTTGATCCCGAGTTTGACCGCCGCCCCGATCGCAATATTCACAAGCGCCTTGCCTTGTTTGCCCACCGCCTGCAAAATCCCCGTCATGGGGATCACGATCCCGGCAAACGCGGCGGCGATCCCATATACCCGCAAAAGCGGCGCCCCGACCGGAACCGAAGCCTTGCTGTCAAACAAGAAAGCCATGATACCCGGCGCGGTTGTGATCAGTCCCGCGGCTGCCGGCAGGGAAATCACCGCCGAAAATTTCAACACCGTATCGGTATTCCGGCGCACTTCTTCCCCGTTGCCCTGTGCGGCAAACCGCGCGATCACCGGCACCGCGCTGACCGATAAAACCGCC
>CACXFE010000081.1 GCA_902766855.1 Oscillospiraceae bacterium
GCTATCCGCGAAGGCGGCCGTACCGTGGGCTCCGGCGTTGTAACCAAGATCAACGGTTAATTGCTTTTTCTTACAGCCGCAAGGTTTCCTTGCGGCTGTATTTTTGTTATGTGAATCAATATAGCGCTGATTTTTAAAAATATAGATTACGCATAAAAAACAAGGCTGTCGCCTGTGCAGTTACGCACAAGCGACAGCCTCTTTTTGATTGAATCTTTTAGAAATTACAGCAGGCTTTTGAAAATTTCCGCAATTTCCTGCTCGCTGGTTTCTCTCGGGTTGCCGGGGCGGCAAGCATCGGCGAAAGCGTCGGCTGCCAACTTCGGAATATCTTCTTCTTTTACGATGCCTTTCAGCGTGGTGGGAATGCCCACATCTTCCGCTAATTGACGAACTGCGTCCACCGCGGCTTTGCGGTATTCCGCCTGTGTCATGCCGTCAACGCCCTGTACGCCCATCGCTTTGGCAATATCGCGGTATTTCTCGCCGGTATAATCGGCATTGTATGCCATCACAGCGGGGAGGAGGATCGCGCAGGCTTTGCCGTGCGGGGTGTCATAATACGCGGAGAGGGTGTGCGCCATGGAGTGGTCGACCCCAAGACCGACATTGGAGAAGCCCATGCCGGCAACATATTGACCGAGCGCCATGCCTTCTCTGCCTTCTTTGCCGTTCTTGACCGCGTCACGCAGGGAACGGGCAATGATTTCAATGGCTTTGATATGGAACATATCCGAAAGTTCCCAAGCGCCTTTGGTGATGTATCCTTCGATTGCATGCGTCAGCGCGTCCATGCCGGTTGCCGCGGTGAGGGAGGCGGGCATGGTGCTCATCATATCCGGGTCAACAACCGCAACCACGGGAATGTCGTGCGCGTCAACACAAACGAATTTGCGTTTCTTTTCCACATCGGTAATAACATAGTTGATGGTGACTTCGGCGGCGGTGCCGGCGGTCGTCGGTACGGCGATGATCGGAACGCAGGGCTTCTTGGTGGGGGCTACGCCTTCCAAGGAGCGAACATCTTCAAACTCGGGGTTGGTGATGATGATGCCGATGGCTTTTGCGGTGTCCATAGAGGAACCGCCGCCGATCGCGATGATGCAATCCGCGCCGCATTTTTTAAATTCGGCAACACCGTTTTGCACATTTTCGATAGTGGGATTGGCCTTAATATCGGTATACAGGGTATACGCAATACCGGCGGCATCCAACAGATCGGTTACCTTTTTGGAAACACCGAATTTTACCAGATCCGGGTCAGACGCCACGAAGGCTTTTTGAAAACCGCGGTTTTTGATTTCTTCCGGAATGGCTTGGATGGCGCCCGCGCCATGGTAAGAAGTTTCGTTCAGCATGAATTTGTTCATTTGAAATCACCTTTCCTTTTCATTTTATTGTATTTATTATACCAAAATCCGCCCCGTTTCACAAGGGGAAAACAGGCGAATGTTGTGCCGTAGCGAGGGGAGAATGTTAAAAAAATAACAGTTTGTTAATTCCAGTCGTTTATTTGGTTAATTTTGGTTCTCTTCTAACGCCGCGATGAGATCCTGTGAGGCATGGAAAATTTTGGCGACATTTTTCTTTTTTTCCAAAGTCGTATCGGTTACCCGGCGGCAGGAAATCTGCAAGCCTTCGGGCAGATCGCCCCAGTTTTCCTGATGAACGGCCTCGTAAAACCGGGGGCCGAAAACCACCGGCTCGCCTTCAAATATTCCTTCTTCGGATAATTGCCCGAAATAGGCGTAAGAATCGGGATCGGTGATGAACAGAAGGGCGTTTTCGTCCCCGGCGATCATGGCCTGCAATTTTGTCATGATGCTGTAAGCATATTGGGTGTTGGCGCTGTTTTTATCGTAACTGCAGTTAATGATTTGAATGGCGGTTTTTCCGTCGCCGTTCAGGTCTTTCGCGTATTGGGCAAGATACTGTTTCACGGGCGCGAGTTGCTCATCCATGACGGTGTGATAACTGAAATACACCACTTCCATATCGTATTTCGGCTTGGTGGCACACTGCACAATCATAATTGCCAGCACGGCTGTGATCAGCACCGTGGCGATGACATGCCATTTGTATTGAAACCAAAAATTGGCGGCTTTCTCCTTCGGAGTTTTCGGCAGGATCGCCATTTCGCTTGGTTTAGGCGGGGCGCTCATTTCGCCGTGCTGCATCTTTTTCAGGTTTAAAAACTCCTGCCTGGCGCGGCGCTGCTCTTCCAAAATTTCATTTTTCTTTTCTGCCATATCGTTCACCCTCATAGCAATAGTATATCCTGCCATTGCGGCGTATTGGTTGTGAAATTGTAACTTTTTTATAAATCTTCGGTGTCGTTATACAACTTATACAGATTGTAATAATCGCCTTTTTTCTCGATCAACTCCCGGTGAGTGCCAACCTCGGTAATGCCGTTTTTGCCTAATACAATGATCTTGTCGGCGTTTTTGATGGTGGTCAGCCGGTGGGCGATGATCAAAGTTGTTCGCCCTTCGGAAAGGCGGTCAAGCGATTGCTGCACGACATATTCACTCTCGTTATCGAGGGCGGAGGTCGCTTCGTCTAAAATCAGGATCGGCGGGTTTTTCAAAAACACCCGTGCGATCGAGATGCGCTGTTTTTGCCCGCCGGAGAGTTTCACGCCGCGCTCGCCCACATAGGTATCATATCCGTTCGGCAAGTCGGAAATAAAAGAGTCCGCACCGGCTAAAACGGCGGCTTGGCGAATCTCTTCATCGGTGGCGCCGGGTTTGCCGTATGCGATGTTCTCCTTTACCGTCCCCGAAAAGAGGTAAACATCCTGCTGCACCACCCCGATCTGATTGCGCAGGGAGTACACGGTAAACTCTTTAATATCCTTGCCGTCCAAGGTGATGGCGCCGCTGTCAATTTCATAAAAGCGGGGGATCAATGCGGCAATGGTGGTTTTTCCGCCGCCGGAAGGCCCGACCAGCGCCACACATTCACCCGCGCCGATCCGGAACGAAAGATGGGTGAGAACTTCCTCGTTTTCTTCGGAATAACGGAAAGAAACATCTTCAAACGCAAGATCGCCCCGCACGGTTTCCAGTTGCCGCGCGCCGGGCAGATCCCGGATAGCGGGAACTTCGTCCATAATTTCAAAGAAACGCTCGATGCCGGTCATCCCGCGCTGAAATTGCTCGGCAAATTCCACGATGCGCCGCACCGAGTTCAAAAGCGCGCTGACAAATAAAAGATAGGCGATCAGATCGGCAGGGGTGATTGCCCCGGCGCGCAGGAAAAACGCGCCCGCCACGACGACCACAATATACATCACCCCATCAAAAAAACGGGTGGAAGATTGAAAACCGCCCATATAGCGGTATACTTTTTTCTTGATTTGCAAAAAGCCTAAATTGCCCTGATCGAATTTTTCCTGCTCGATCGCTTCATTGGCGAAGGAACGCACCACCCGCACGCCGAGCAGGCTGTCTTCCACCTGGGAGTTCAGTTCCGCGACCTTTTTGCGGGATTCCCGGAAGCCTTCGCGCATCTTGCGGTTGAAGAAAGAAAGGATCAAAACCATCGGGGGAAGAACGGCAAAAACGATCAGCGTGAGTTTGAAATTCATGCCCGATAAGATGATAAAGGTAATCGTGATTTTGATACCCGCGATGAAAAACTCTTCGGGGCAGTGGTGAGCAAATTCGGTTACATCGAACAGATCATTCGTAATGCGGGACATCAGCGTGCCTACTTTGGCATTGTCGTAATAAGAGAAGGAAAGGCGCTGTAAATGGGCAAACAAGTCATGCCGCAAATCGGTTTCGATGCGGGTACCCATCACATGCCCCACGGTTGCCATGTAATAATAAGCCGCCATATCCACCACGCGCAGCAACAGGTAAAGAAGGCCGCACCGCAGAATAAAAGCGACCGTTAAGGAAGCCGGGCTTTCTGTGGCGGCATGGGTGATACTGCGCACGATCATCGGGAAAACCAGTTCGCACACGGTGGTCAGGGATGCGCAAAGCAGATCCAGCATCAGGATCGGCATATATTTTTTATAATAGGGGAGAAAACGGCGAATTTTGCCGGGTTGTTTCTTCATGTTCATTCTTCCTTTACCGCCGCTTCTTTGAGTGCCGCAAAGCCGCGTTCCGCTTCCCGTTTAGAGCGGCTTGCGCGGTATGCGTGTACCATGACGGCAAGCGCGTCGGTCAAGCGCCGGGTGTCGCCTGTTACCGTGTATCGGCTCACCGCGCCCCGGATTTGCTGATCCAAATCAGCGCCGTTTACGCCGGGAGGCGCCGCGGCGATCACTTCGCACAGGCAGTCATACAGGGCGGTTTCGGCAATCATATCGTCGCTCTCGTCGGTCGCGTCCCCATTGATCAGGCGGAGCAGTTCTCCAATATCGTCGATCTTCAATCCGTCCCGCAGCATGGAGATGATCAAAATACGCGCCAAATGTTTTTCGTAGTATTTTTTCTTGATCGGGTGTGCCACAAAACCGCGTTTCACCCAGTTTTGCACGGTGGAATACTCCAATCCCGTGATGGCGCACACCTGTGCCGAAGTCAGCCCGTCGGCGGCTTTGATCATCGGGAGAAAAGCGGTAAAGGCGCCGCCGGGAAATTCACTCCACGGAAGCACGGTGCCCGGAATCATGGTGTTTTCCATTTCACACCCCTCCTTA
>CACXFE010000082.1 GCA_902766855.1 Oscillospiraceae bacterium
GTGATCGAGGAAAACAACAAATTCTTCCCGATCCGGTACTGCCTGCCCCAAACCTCAACCGTACAGCCGGTTTCTTCTTCCTTTGCCTGCACCGCACTCCACGGAGGGGGAATTTTACTCTTATCCGTGCCGTGTTCCCGATCCCAATAGTTACAGCCGATCATGAAGTCCATCGTTATTCCTCCGATTTTTCACAAAATATTTTGGTTTCATACGGTGCAAAAGCGGTTTTCCCGCGATGGATTTGCCCCGTAAGTATATCGGTCATTTCCGCCGGCAGGGTCATTTCCCCCGGCTTGCCCTCGATCTCCTGCACGGCGATCCCCCGCATCCGCTCGCCCTGCCGCCTTGCCGCCACCAAATTGGCGCTGTGAACAAGCGGGCAAAGCACGGCCTCTTGTGCAAAAAGGCGCATCAGGCGCGCCGCGTCTTCTTCGCCGGGCAATGTGCCGAGCAGGAACACCGTTCCTTTCCCGACCGGGCATTTCAAAACCACGGCTTTCCCGATCAAAGAAGAAAAGCCGCTTTTCAGCCGGACGAAGGCTTCCGCCTGCCCGCCCGGCGCAAACAACTGCACAAAATGATTCGCGGTAAAGGGCGTGCCGTCCTCCCAGGAAAACGCCAAGCGCCCCGCGGCGTCGGGCAGTTGATCTTCCAACCGACAGCCGGTCAATTCTTCCAGCATCCCGGTTTCCCGATCCCGAAAATGCGCGCCTACCCCGTCACGAAGATCGGTCAACGGCCCTGCCACCAGCACCCCGCCCGCTTTTACCCACCGGGCGATCCGCTCGGGCAAATTTTCTTCTTCCAGCGTCATCACATACGGCAGGAACAACAGGCGGTAGCCCGAAAAATCATGCCCCGGCGGGATCAGATCCGGGCGCAGGCCGCTTATACTCACCGCGCGGTGAAAGCGTTGCCGCCCGTCACCCTTGGCGTCGGTCGTGACCGCGATATGCTGTGCGTCAAACAACCGCTCGCTTTTGGTGGAAAGCAGCATGGCCGCGTCTGCCTGCACGCGGGTGCCCGCAAGGAACGCCCCCGCTTTGCGGAATCCTTCCGCCACCGCGGCGACTTCGTGAAACATATGCATCGGTCTGCCCGAAGCATACAGCACCGAGCCGTGCATCAACTCATGCCCCGCCCAATGCTGCCGCCACAGCCAGTACAGGTTCATCTCCCCGCCCAAGATCACCGGCAGCCACGAATTGGCGGTACAAAACCCTTCCGCGCGGAAGTTTTCCGGCGCGGTTACGCCGCCGTTCCAACAGGTAGAGGTTTCGGTATTCCAGAACGGCCGCTCTTTCAAATTGCGCAGATAATCAAACCAGTATACCGCGTTGCTCAAATGCCGGTCGTCCTCATAATGGTTGAATTGGATCACATCGGTCACCGCGGCGATTTTTTCATACGAAACGCCGAACGCTTCCATCATATCCGTTCCGATGGGGGCGGCGGTATACCGGCGCAGGATCTCCGCCTGCATCCGAATGAACGCCACATGGGAATCGCTGATAAATTCTTTCCATTCCGCCCGCAAGTGCGGGTTGTGCCAGATGTGCGGCTTGGGCATGGGCACTTGCGAAAAATCGTCATACCATTGGCTGAAAAGCGCCATGTTCCAGCGGCGGTTTAATTGCTCCGGCGTGCCGTATTTCGCTTGCAGATGCTCGCGGAACGCCCGGCGGCAATGTTCGCAGTAACAGCCGCTCCCGTAAGTATAGATCTCGTTATCAATCTGCCACCCGATCACGCGCGGATCTTTCCCGAACGCCATTGCCATTTGCTCGGCAATGCGGGCGGCATACTGCCGATAAACCGGATTGTTTGAGCAGTTATTGCGCCTGCCCCCGTGTTGGGCGCGGCGGCCGTATTCATCCACCAGCATGATAGAGGGCTCTTTCTCTTCCAGCCAGATCGGCGGCGTGGCGGAAGGCGTGCCGAGGATCACGGCGATCCCGGCGGCGGCCAGTTTTTCGATCACGCGGCGCAGCCACCCGAAATGAAACTCGCCTTCCCGCGGCTCCATCCGGCTCCACGCAAATTCGCCCATGCGCACCACGCGGATCCCCGCTTTGACCATCATGGCAATATCCTGCTCCTGCTCGCTTTCCTCCCAGGCTTCCGGGTAGTAAGCGGCGCCGAGCAGCGGCCCTTCCGAAAATACCGAAGCGCTCATGTTTTCGCCCCTTTCTCAATCCAGGGAAAGTTCTTCCCCGTCGGCAAAAATTTCCCGCGCAAAAAGGCGGTGAACTTTGCCGCGGTTGGTATAAAGCGGCATTTCTCCCTGCCCGGTGAGATTTTTCGTATAGATCCGATCCAGCGTCAGGTTTTCGATCGTAGTCCCTTCGCCTACAAAGACCGTATCAATGGTGTTGATCCGTTCGTTGCGGTGCAGATCCGCGATTTTCAAGTCCCGGATCACCAGCGAGCCCTGTATGAAAATCAACGGGAAAACATAGGAGTCCCCTTTGTTATAAACCGGCAGACGCTCCGCCTTGCTGGCATAAATGTGTTCCAGCGTGATGGCCTGATAGTTGTCTTCCGTTTCACCGGGAAACCACTTTGTAAGCCCGATGCAGTACTGGTAGTAAGTGCCGTAAACATTGCTGATATGAATATTTTCCACTTTGTGCTTGACCGAAAGCAGGCGGGCGGCACTGTGGCAATCTTCCGAAAAGATCCCGTCGATCTCGATATCGGTGATCGGCCCTTTGGTGCCTTCATCGGCATTCAGCGCCACCAGATCATCATAACACGCGCCCTGCAAGTTGGTCATTCGCCCGAAATGACAGTTTCCGTTCAAATGGATCCCGTCCATATTGGTGGCATGCGGGTTGCCGTAATTAAAATCAAACACCACATTATCCACCGTGAAGTAAGAAACCGTGTCAAAAATCACGGCATAGGTCACCGGGTCTTTAAAAGTGATCGAGGAGATCCGCAGGTTCCGCACATGATAGAAAAGGAAGCCGAAGCCGCCGTATCCGTAAATTTCATTTCGCGTAACGATGGGATTTTGCTGTTGTTCCATATTGTTAAAATCCCAAATTCCGCCGATCACTTCAATATTTTCACAAAGATGATCGGGCGAATAGATATTCACAAAATCATATAACGGCTGATCGGGGCAGCGCTCTCCCGCTTCTTCCACCAGTTCGTTTTGCACCATGGGGCAATTCGAGCCTTTGGCCAGTTTGATGCGGGCGTACCGCGGCAAAACCAACCGCGAGCCGGAATGCA
The DNA here is from genome assembly GCA_902766855.1 of Oscillospiraceae bacterium. Taxonomy (GTDB): domain Bacteria; phylum Bacillota; class Clostridia; order Oscillospirales; family Acutalibacteraceae; genus UBA737. The sequence continues at coordinate 3,244 of CACXFE010000082.1, forward strand.
GTACCAACGGTTTCGAAATCAGATACTCCACTTCCGGCATCGGCAAAACCGTTTCGCAAACCCCGTCGATCCGCTCTTGGATCGCGGCGGTATCATCATGAATCCCATCCCCGTAAAGTTGTAACATCTATGATCGCCATCCTTTCTTGATTCCTTTTACAAGATAGCATTCCCGCCCCTTTTTTGCAAGGAAAATTTGCTTCTTTTTTCTTTTCCCTTTTCTTCCGCGCGGCGCCGGAAACTCCTTTGCAAAGAAAAACCGCCCCGCTGGAACAGCGGGACGGTCGTTTTGATCCTGTTATGAAAAGAATCCCGGCGGTTTTGCCGTTGTTTTTAATCAGCCGCGGCCTTTTTCAGCCGTACCAAGTCCGCAACGGTAACCGTTTCCTGTTGCGCGGTTTTTTTGGCGGCTTCCAGTGTGAGATCCGAAAGGGTGCCGGCGCCGATCAGCCAATGGCGCAGCATCACCAGATCCGAGGCGGCGGCAAGGCCGTCCCCATCCAGATCAAGGCGCACCAGCGCGAAGACGATTTGTGTGCCTGCCACCGCGCGGCAACCGGTTCCGATCGGGTCGGTCGCAGAAAGCGCGGATTCGCCGCGGTAAACCGGGGTGTTGGCGGCCAGACCGTTTTCGGCAAGGAACGCCGCCACGGTGGTGCCAAGCGCCGCCTCCTCGATCCGTTCTTCACACGGGGCGGCCGTGCCGAGCAGAATATCATCCAGATAGACTGTGCCGGGCTCGGCGACCGTGAACTTATAATCGGTATAAGCGTTGAATGCCGACGCCTGAATGCCGCTTAAATCAAAGGTGATCCGTGTGAAATCGCTGTTGGCGGGCACGGTGGCTGCGGCAGACCATTTGGTGCCTACTTTCATTTTCAGCGTTTTTACCGTGTTGTCCGGGTTTTTCACCAAAACCGACACAAACGGATATTGCGCCATGCGATAGTTGATCGTGGCATATTTTAAAATCGGGCCGGCGCCGGTATTGGCTGTGCCGGTTACCAGTTTTAAGGAAGA
>CACXFE010000083.1 GCA_902766855.1 Oscillospiraceae bacterium
AAAAAGCGGTTTTCGCTACTAAGGAGTTTTTCCGACGCACTTGTCGCCGGAAAAACAAAAATGGCGCCGAAAACGGCGCAAAGTGGTCGATTTTGGTTTTTCGGAAGACGAAAACCCGAGCGCCTTTCGGTGCCCGGGTTTTTGATTGGGATAAAGATTTATTTGGCGTAATCCACCGCGCGGCTTTCCCGGATCACATTGACTTTGATCTGCCCGGGATATTCCAATTCGTTTTCGATGCGTTGAGAAATCTCATGCGCGATCAAAACCATTTGATCATCGCTTACCGCTTCGGGTTTGACGATGATCCGCACTTCGCGACCGGCCTGAATGGCGTAGGAATCTTCCACACCCTTGAAGGAATTGGCGATTTCCTCCAACTTTTCAAGACGCTTGATGTAATTCTCAATGTTTTCGCGCCTTGCGCCCGGTCTTGCGGCGGAGATCGCGTCTGCCGCCTGAACGATGCAGGCGATCACCGTTTTGGCCTCAATATCGCCGTGGTGAGCGTGAATCGCATGGATAACTTCTTCGTTTTCACGGTATTTTTTCGCGGCTTCCACCCCTAATTGAATGTGGGTGCCTTCCTGCTCGTGATCCAGCGCTTTGCCGATATCATGCAGCAAACCCGCGCGTTTGGCAAGGGTAACATTGGCGCCCAATTCGCTGGCGAGCAGCCCGGAAAGGTGGCACACTTCCAGTGAATGATTCAAAACATTCTGGCCGTAGCTGGTACGGTAATGCAATTTGCCGAGCAAGCGCACCAGTTCGGGATGCAGGTTGTGAATACCCGCTTCTACCATGGCGCGTTCGCCTTCCTGCTTGATCACCGATTCTACTTCCGCGGTGGCTTTTGCCACGGTTTCTTCGATTCTCGCGGGATGAATGCGCCCGTCCATGATCAGTTTTTCCAAGGTGACGCGGGCGATCTCGCGGCGGACCGGGTCAAAACTGGAAAGCGTAATGGCTTCGGGCGTATCGTCGATAATCAAATCCACACCGGTGGCGGTTTCCAATGCGCGGATGTTGCGCCCTTCCCGCCCGATGATGCGGCCTTTCATTTCGTCGTTCGGCAAAGCCACGGTGGAAATGGTCATTTCCGAAGAATGGTCAGCCGCACAGCGCTGAATGGCATGACCGATAATATTTTTGGCGATCCGATCCGATTCGTCTTTCAAGCGTTGCTCGTAATCTAAAATTTTAACGGCTTTTTCATGGGTAAGTTCACCATCTAAAATTTCAAGCAAATGGGCTTTTGCCTGCTCTTTGCTGAAACCCGAAATTTTTTCCAGCATTTCCATCTGGCTGACTTTGATGCGCTCGCTTTCTTCGATGCGTGCGTCGATTTCCTTTGCGCGGGCATTCAGTTTTTCTTCTTTTGCTTCCAAATTGTCGATCTTGCGATCGAGGGTTTCTTCTTTTTGCTGTAAGCGGTGTTCCTGCCGCTGTACTTCACTTCTGCGCTCACGAATGTCTTTCTCGGCATCCTGCCGCATGTGATAAATTTCATCTTTCGCTTCCACCAAGACTTCTTTTTTCTTGGAATCGGCGGCTTTCATCGCGTCGCTCAAAATGCGTTTGGCTTCTTCTTCGGCGGAGCCGATGGTGGCTTCGGCCGATTTTTTGCGGTAATGAGAACCGATAAAGAAGCCCAGAACGCCAAGCAGAACCGCAACGACAACAAAAACAATGGTAATGGGTGTATCGGGCATATCTTTTTGACCTCCTATATAGTAAAGCACGGAATTTCCTGCCGGAGAAAATCGCATCAACGCGATTTCTCCCTGATAACGGGAGCCGTGCATCCTCTCCCGCCGATATTTTCAACTTCCGGCCGCTTTTACGCCAACATGAGCGGCCGACAATGTGGCGCATGAGCCACACGAAAGCGAATTATCTTAATAATTTTAACACACATCACGGTGCTTGTCAAGGAAAAAGGTGGCAATTTTCACAATTTTTACAGAAATAGATTGTTCTCGTTTCACATGAGAAAGCAGAAAAAAATCGCTCTGCTTTTTTGCTTGCAGAGCGATTTTCCGGGAGAAAATCAGCGGATCCCCGATATGATGCGGGAAAGCCTTTTCCGCACGGGAGAATGTTGCCCGAAGAGAAGGAAGGTGAGGGTGATCTGTATCACCGTCATCACCCCTGCCTGCACCAACCGCGTGGGCACCAGCGTCTTGAAATTTGCCCCGAAAAGGATCGAGATCCAAAGTGAATTTAACAGGACGGAACCGAAAATCTGATTCAGCAAAACGCTGATCACTACTCGCGGGAAGGTGGCGTTTTTATGGATGAAAAAGGCGGTACACAGGGCGGTGAGGACAGCCGTGAGGGTAAA
>CACXFE010000084.1 GCA_902766855.1 Oscillospiraceae bacterium
ATTGTCACCACCGCCAAAGGGCTCGGCGGCGGCTTGCCGATCGGCGCCACGCTGCTTGGAAAACGGGTTCGGGATGTGCTGACGCCCGGCTCACACGGGTCTACCTTCGGCGGTAATCCGGCGGTTTGCGCGGGTGCTCTTCATATTCTCTCCCGTATCGACGACGCTCTGCTTGCCGAAGTCAATGAAAAATCGGATTACCTTTTCCGGGAATTGACCGGCGCCAAAGGCATCAGGAGCGTGACCGGGATGGGGCTGATGATCGGGGTGGAAACCGAAAAAGACCCCGCCGCCGTGATCGACGCCTGCCGTGAAAACGGGGTGTTGGTCATCCGGGCGAAAAATAAAGTGCGGCTGTTGCCCGCGCTCAATATCCCGCAAACCTTACTCGCCAAAGCCACCAAAGTGCTGAAAAAAGCCTGTGAATAGGAGATCACATATGGATTTAAAGGGAAAAAGTTTTTTGAAATTATTGGATTTTTCCCCGGAGGAGATCGCTTGCCTGATCGACCTTGCGGCGGAATTGAAATTGCAGAAAAAACAAGGGATCCCGCACCATCTGTGTGCCGGGAAAAATCTGGCGCTGATATTCGAGAAAACCAGCACTCGCACCCGGTGCAGTTTTGAAGTGGCGGCGCATGACCTCGGGATGCAAACCACCTATCTTGATCCCGCCGGTTCACAACTCGGAAAAAAAGAAAGCATCGCCGATACCGCGAGAGTGCTTGGCAGAATGTATGACGGGATCGAATATCGCGGATTCGGGCAGGAAATCGTGGAAACACTGGCGCAATATGCCGGTGTGCCGGTTTTTAACGGGCTGACCAATGAATTTCACCCGACCCAGATTTTAGCGGATTTTCTCACCATTCGGGAGCATTTCGGCCGTTTAAAAGGAATCCGGTTTGTGTATATGGGCGACGCCCGCTATAACATGGGCAATTCGCTCATGGTGGGATGCGCAAAAATGGGGCTGCATTTTACCGCCTGTGCCCCGAAAAAATACTTCCCGAATGCAGAACTTGTGAAAACCTGCCAAACTCTGGCGGCGGCAAGCGGCGGCAGCATTTGCCTGACCGAACAGATCCCCGAAGCCGCCAAAAACGCCGATGTGATTTATACCGATGTATGGGTTTCCATGGGGGAACCCGCCGAAGTGTGGCAAGAGCGGATCCATGATCTGCTGCCTTATCAAGTCAATGAATCCGTGATGCAAAACGCGGGCAAAAACGCGGTGTTTATGCACTGTCTTCCCGCTTTTCATGATCTTGGCACCACGGTGGGAAAAGAAGTGGGCGAGCGATTCGGGCTTTCCGCTTTGGAAGTGACCGACGAGGTATTTGAAGGCCCGCAATCCATTGTATTTGACGAGGCCGAAAACCGCATGCATACCATCAAGGCCGTATTGGCGGCCACATTGGGTGGTTGATTATGAAAAAAGCGTACTTGGTTTTAGAAAACGGAACCGTATGGGAAGGCACCGCTTTCGGCGCGGAAACGGACAGCATCGGAGAACTGGTTTTCACTACGGGGATGAACGGTTATATCGAAACCCTGACTGACGAGAGTTACTATGGGCAGATCGTGATGCAAACCTTCCCGTTAATCGGGAATTACGGGATCATCCCTGCGGATTTTGAAGGAAATTGCTCGGTGAAAGCCTATGTGGTGCGGGAATGGTGCCGCCATCCTTCCAATTTCCGTGCGGAAGAAACAGTGGATCGGTTTTTAAAACAAAAAGGCATTCCCGGGATCAGCGGCATTGATACCCGCGCCATTACCAAACTGATCCGCGAACAAGGCGTTATGAATGCGGCGATTTGCCATACCTTACCCGCCGATCTTGCGGCGATCCGGCAATATAAGATCACGCGCGCGGTCGAAGCGGTCACCGCGAAAGCGCCTTACACGCTGCCGGCGGAGAAGGAGCGATTCCGCGTTACTCTGATCGATTACGGCGCCAAACACAATATCCTTCGGGAACTGATTCGCCGCGGCTGCACGGTCACCGTAGTGCCGGCAGAGACGACGGCGGAACAAATTTTAGCGGCAAAACCGGACGGTGTGATGCTTTCCAACGGGCCGGGAGACCCGGCAGACAACTCCGCACAGATTGCACAGATCGCCAAACTCTGCGGAAAAGTGCCGATTTTCGGCATCTGCCTTGGGCATCAGTTACTGGCGCTGGCGCTCGGCGCCAAAACCGAAAAACTGAAATACGGCCATAGAGGGAGCAATCAACCCGTGAAAGAAACAGCGACCGGCCGCACCTATATTTCCAGCCAAAACCACGGCTACGCAGTGGTTTCCGAAACGATCCGGAACGGGCGTTTGAGTTTTATCAACGCGAACGACGGCACCTGTGAGGGGATCGACTACCCCGAGCAGAACGCTTTCTCCGTGCAATTTCACCCTGAGGCCGCCGCCGGCCCGCATGATACCGCGTTTTTGTTTGATCAATTTGTTTCACGCATGGAGGGATAACGATGCCGCTTAACAAACAAATCAAAAAGGTGATGGTGATCGGTTCCGGCCCGATCGTGATCGGGCAAGCGGCAGAGTTCGACTATGCGGGCGCGCAGGCCTGCCGGGTACTGAAAGAAGCCGGCGTGAATGTGGTGTTGGTGAATTCCAACCCCGCTACCATCATGACCGATAAGGCTTTGGCCGATGAAATCTATTTGGAACCGCTTACCGAAGAAACGGTCAAGCGCATTTTGCTGAAAGAAAAGCCGGACAGTTTGCTTGCCGGTTTAGGCGGGCAAACGGGGCTTACCATTGCCATGCAACTGGATAAAGACGGCTTTTTAGCGCAAAACGGGATCCGGCTGATCGGCACCAACGCCGAAGCGATCGACAAAGCGGAAGACCGCCGCCTTTTTAAAGAAACCATGCAATCCATCGGCGAGCCTACCATTCCTTCCGACATTGCAAACGATGTAAAAACCGCACTCGACAAGGCGGAGCAAATCGGCTACCCGGTCATTGTACGCCCCGCTTTCACGCTGGGCGGCGCAGGCGGCGGAGTTGCTTATAACGCGGAAGAATTAGAAGGAATCGCCAAAACGGGATTGGATGCTTCCCCGATCACGCAAATTTTGGTGGAAAAATATATTTTCGGTTGGAAAGAAATCGAATTTGAAACCATGCGGGATGATGCCGGCAATGTGATTGCCGTGTGCAGTATGGAAAATTTTGACCCGGTCGGGGTACACACCGGGGACAGCATTGTGGTCGCACCCGCGCTCACCCTGTCCGATAAAGAATATCAAATGCTGCGCAGCGCCTCGCTCCATATCATCTCGGCGCTTGGCATTGTAGGCGGATGTAACTGCCAGTTTGCGCTGAATCCCGAAAGTTTTGAATACGCGGTGATCGAGGTCAATCCCCGTGTTTCGCGTTCTTCGGCGCTGGCTTCCAAAGCCACCGGCTACCCGATTGCCAAAATCACCACCAAAATCGCCCTCGGTTACACTTTGGACGAGATCCCAAACGACATTACGGGCAAAACCTGTGCCTGTTTTGAGCCCGCGCTGGATTATGTGGTGGTCAAATTCCCGAAATGGCCGTTTGATAAATTCGCGGGTGCCTCCCGGGCGCTCGGTACGCAAATGAAGGCCACCGGCGAAGTGATGGCGATTGCCGAAAGTTTTGAAGAAGGCTTAATGAAAGCGGTGCGGGGGGCGGAAATCGGGCTTGACACGCTGAATGCCGCCCCGCTTGACGATCTGCCGGTTTCAGAGCGATTGGCCATGGCGGATGACCGCCGCCTTTTTACGGTGTTCGAAGCATTAAAAAGCGGCATCTCTCCCGAAGAAATCGCCCGCATCACCAAAATTGATCTTTTTTTCCTCTATAAACTGCAAAACCTGGCCGATTATGAAAATCGGATCTCGTGCGGAATGACGGAGGCGCTCTATCAGGAGGGCAAAAAACTCGGCTACCCGGATGAGGCGTTGAAGCGGCTTTCCGGCGCCGGCGATTTGCCCGGAATGGACGCTTCTTACAACATGGTGGATACCTGCGGCGCGGAATTTGACGCCGTAACGCCTTATTTCTATTCCACACACGGCCGCATTTGCGAGGCTCGTGCCTTTCCCCGCTCCGGCAAACCGGTCATTATGGTGTTAGGCTCGGGGCCGATCCGGATCGGGCAAGGCATTGAGTTTGATTATTCTTCGGTTCATTGCGTGTGGACGCTGAAAAGCATGGGATACGATGTGGTGATCGTCAACAACAACCCTGAAACCGTTTCCACCGATTACGATACGGCTGATCGCTTGTATTTTGAGCCACTCACCCCGGAAGATGTAATGAACATCATCAAGGTGGAAAAACCCGTAGGGGTTGTCGTGGCGTTCGGCGGACAGACCGCGATTAAACTCACCAAATTTTTAGATCAAAACGGCGTGTCGATTTTAGGAACCTCTGCGGAGGGCATTGATCTGGCCGAAGATCGTGAACGGTTTGACGCCTTGTTGGAACGCTTCTCGATCAAACGCCCCAAAGGCGCGGGCGTCAATACCCTAAAAGAGGCGCTGTGCGCCGCCGAAATGCTTGGTTATCCCGTTTTACTGCGCCCCTCCTATGTGATCGGCGGACAAAACATGAAAATCGTGCATGACGCGAAAGAAGTTCGCATGTATATGGAGCGTATTCTGGCACAGGGCATTGACAATCCCGTGTTGGTGGATAAGTACATGGCGGGCAAGGAACTGGAAGTGGATGTTATTTCCGACGGGCAGGATGTGCTGATCCCCGGCATCATGCAGCACATTGAGCGCGCCGGCGTACACAGCGGGGATTCCATTGCCGTTTACCCGCCGTACAGCATTGATGAGGGCATGACGCGGCATATCGTGGAATGTTCCGAAAAACTGGCGCTTGCCCTCGGCACCAAAGGGCTGGTCAATATTCAATATCTGATTTATCAGGATGAACTGTATGTGATCGAAGTCAACCCGCGGGCCTCCCGCACCATCCCTTATATCAGCAAAGTAACCGATATTCCGATGGTGGATGTAGCCTCCCGCGTGATGACCGGGCAGACGCTCCGGGAAATCGGGTGCGGCACGGGATTGCATCCCATTCCCCCTTATTACGCCGTGAAAGCCCCGGTTTTCTCTTTTGAAAAACTGACCGATGTAAACGCTTATCTCGGCCCGGAAATGAAATCCACCGGCGAAGTGTTGGGGATCGGGAAAACGCGGGAAGAAGCACTGTTCAAAGCCATGACCGCCGCCGGCATGACCCTGCGCTCCCCCCACGGCGGCGAAGAAGCAGGCGTGTTTATCAGTGTAGACACACACGATCAGGCGGAAGTGTTGCCCTTGGCACAGAAATTTGCCGCGCTTGGTTTCCGGCTGTATGCCACAGAAGAAACCGCCGGCACCATTCGCGGCGGCGGGCTTTCCGTACGGGAAGTGGCCGGCATCCGGGAAAGCGACCACGCGTTTGATCTGCTGGAAAGCGGCGAAATCAGCGTGATCCTTTACACCGGGGCGCTGATGGATTCCACCGTGGAAGATTATATCGCTCTACACCGAAAAGCGCTGTTGCTTTCGATCCCCTGCTTTACCTCGCTGGATACCGCCAACGCACTGGCCGATTGCGTGCAAAGCCGCTATACCCAACAAAATACCGAATTAGTCAATATCAATGCGTTGGAAAAAACAGCGCGTTGACCGCTGTGTTACACTTTCGAAACACTGTTCAACAACCGAAACGGATATGGGATCGATCAGATCGCATATCCGTTTTTCTTTGAATCTTTAAGTTCACTTTAAGGTCGGGCATTATAATGCCCTTAAAGGAGGGAGAACGAAGTGGCTGATCAGTACAGTTTTAAACGGTACGAAAAGAAATACTTCCTTACACAGACACAATATCACCTGCTGCTTGAACAGATGAAGTTGCATATGAAGGAAGATGAGTACGGTCAATACACCATCTGCAATATTTATTACGATACGGAAGATTGGCGATTGATCCGCGCTTCCATCGAGAAACCGCCTTATAAAGAAAAACTGCGGGTTCGGAGTTACGGGGTACCGCAGGATGACGGCAAAACCTTTGTGGAACTGAAAAAGAAGTTTGACGGTATCGTGTATAAACGGCGAATCACCTTGCCCGCCAAGGATGTTGCTTCTTTTCTCGCGGGAGAGCGCCCCGAGATCGACGCCGGCCAGATCGGGCGGGAAATCGCCTGGTTCCAGCGGTTTTACCGAAGTGTGCCGAAAGTATTCATTGCGTATGACCGGGAGGCTTTCGCCGGCATTGAAGATGACGGGATGCGCATCACTTTTGACACCAATCTTCGCTGGCGGGACACCGATCTTGATCTCCGCAAAGGCGATCACGGCGATTTGATCATCCCGGCCGACCGGGTTTTAATGGAAATTAAAAGCGCCGGCGGGTACCCGCTTTGGTTAAGCCGTTTGCTGGCGGATATTTGCGCATTTCCCGGTTCTTTCTCCAAATACGGCACCTGCTATACGCAGGATCTCTTACCAAAAGAAATCATGAAAGGGGCGCTGTTCAGTGCTTAATTCCATTATCGGTTCCGAAATCACCTTGTCGGTCTTCTTGATATGTACCGGCGTTTCCCTCCTTCTCGGTATTGCCACGGCTTTACTGGGGTTGTTCGGCAGTCGTTCTTCGCAAAGTTTTGCCGTTACCATTGCCATTCTGCCCGCGGTGGTGCAGGTCATCATCATGCTGGTGAACGGCAATATCGGGGCAGGTGTCGCCGTGGCAGGCGCCTTCGGGTTGGTGCGCTTCCGTTCCGCCCCGGGCACCGCGAAAGAAATCGGCGTGATCTTTCTCGCTATGGCGATCGGCCTTGCCACCGGCATGGGTTATGTGGCACTGGCGGCACTCTTCTTTGCCATCGTTGCGCTTTTCCTGCTGCTCCTTACTTTCCTCAAATTCGGAGAAACCGCTTCTTCGGAGCGCCTCTTGAAAATCACGATCCCGGAAAACCTGGACTATGACGGACTGTTTGACGATTTGTTTGACCGCTACACCAAAAAAGCGGAACTGCTTCGTGTGAAGACCACCAATATGGGGGCGTTATACGAATTGCAGTATCGCATCCACATCAAAGATGCCGTTGTTCCGAAAGGGTTTATCGACGAAATCCGTTGCCGGAACGGAAATTTGAATATCGTTTGCGGCCGGGTTGACCAAAAAGAGACCTTGTGATTTTTCATTGATTTTCGGCGATTTTTTCGCTATAATGAAGGAAGGAGGGATGACGGTGCGTTTATTGATAGCGGAAGACGAGCGGGACCTGGCAGATGCGCTTGCTTTCCTTTTTGAAAAAAATCAATTCACGGTCGATACGGTATACGATGGGCTCACCGCCTATGAATATGCTTCTTCCGGCGAGTATGACGCCATCATACTGGATGTGATGATGCCGGGGATCACCGGGATCGAAGTGCTGAAACGCCTTCGCCGGGACAATATTCAAACCCCCATCATGATGTTGACCGCCAAAGCACAGAAAGACGATCGCATTGAAGGCTTCAACGCCGGGGCGGATGATTACCTGCCGAAACCCTTCGAGCCGGATGAACTGATCGTGCGGGTACGCGCCATGCTTCGGCGCACCGGCGAATACCGTCCTGACACCATGCGTTTCGGTGATCTTTGCTTGAATCCCAACAGCATCACATTAGAATGCGGGAAGAAAACCGTGCGATTAAGCGGCAGAGAATACCAGGTTATGGAACTGTTCATGCGCACGCCGAATGTGGTTTTTTCCGCCGATCGGATCATGGATCGCGTGTGGGGGTGGGACAGCGACGCCGAAATCAATGTGGTTTGGGTGCATATCTCCAACCTTCGCAAAAAATTAAAGGCCATCGGTTCCCATGTGGCGATCGTAGCCAACCGCGGACTCGGATATATGTTGGAGGAAAAAGCATGATCAAAAAACTCAGAAAAAAGTTTATTCATATCGCCGTGCTGGCGGTCACCGCCGTGTTGGTGCTTCTGTGTGTGATCGTGAACGCGGCAACCTATTTTTCGGTAGATTCCCAGTTAAATCAAACCTTGGATATGTTAAGCCAAAACGAAGGCCGTATGCCTGAAAAACCGCCCACCAGCGGGATGCAGAGAGGCGCTTTCCCCGATAAACCGTTTACCAAAGAAACCCCCTTTTCCACCCGCTTTTTCGTTCTTTTCTTCGATGATGAGGGGCAGTTGGTGAAATCCGATCTCGGGCATATTGCCGCCGTTACCGAAGAGGATGTCAGCGAATACTGTGCCTTTGCCGCCGAACGCGGCGCGGGGCGCGGCTATACCGCAAATTATAAATATGAGATTCTGAAAGACGGGGAAGGAAAAAACCGCGCCATTTTTCTGGATTGCTATAAAGAACGGCAATTCCTTTATCGGGTAGGCATTTTTTCGGTGATCGCCACGGTGGTTTGTATTGCGCTGGTTACCTTGATCGTGATTTTGCTGTCCGGCAAAGCGATCGATCCGTTGGTGAAAAACGCCGAGCGGCAAAAACAATTTGTAACCGACGCCAGCCACGAACTCAAAACCCCCATCACCGTGATTGCCACCAGTTTAAAAGCGCTGGAAATCGAAACCGGGCAGCACAAGTGGATCGATAAAGCCAAAAATCAAACCGAGAAATTGACCGAACTGGTAAGTGCTTTGGTCACGCTTTCGCGCATGGATGAAAGCGATCCGATCCATAAACTGCATTTTCCCGTCAGTGATTCTGTCCGCGAAACTGCGGAATCCTACCTCGATTTTGCCGGGCAAAACGGGCACGCCCTGCAAATTGAAATCGAACCGGATCTGACCTATTACGGGGATGAATATACAGTTCGGCAACTGGTTTCCATTCTGATCGATAACGCCGTGAAATATGCCACGGCGGGCGGTACGATCCTCCTTTCTCTTGAAAAAACGAAAAAAGGCATTGCCATTTCCACGGTCAACGGCTGTACCAATATTACGCCGGATGACGCAAACAAATTATTCGACCGTTTTTACCGAACGGATAAATCGCGCAATGCCGATACGGGAGGATTCGGCATCGGGCTTTCGATTGTCCGGGCGGTTGCGGAAGCACATGACGGCTTTGTGCGCGCTTCCCTGACCGAAGACGATTGTTTGAAAATCACCGCCGAACTGAATTGACCTGCCGCCCCGCGGAAAACAGCAAAACAGAGAAGGGCCGCCACAAGTGCGGCTCTTTCGTTTTAAGGTGTTTGTACGGCGTTCAATCATATTCCGTGGTTGATTTCTTGCGAAAAAACCGTTATAATAATGTCAACCGAATCAATACCGACATTATCATAAAGAAATCAAAGGGGGGATCGTATGGATTCGCGTAAACGGATATTGATCATTGGCGGCGGTGCGGCAGGCTTGCAGGCCGCTTGTGCCGCGGCATTTCAGTACCGTGAAGGCGGCGCCGCGATCACCCTGCTTGAAAAAAACGAAAAGTGCGGGCGCAAACTGATGATCACGGGAAAAGGCCGCTGTAATGTCACCAATCACTGTGATTTGGATACGCTGATCGCGCATGTACCGAAAAACGGAAAGTTTTTATATTCGGCCTTCCGCAATTTTTTACCGCAGGATACCATGGCTTTTTTTGAAACGCTCGGTGTGCCGCTGAAAATCGAGCGCGGAAACCGCGTGTTCCCCGTTTCCGATAAAGCCGCCGATATTGTAGATGCTTTGGTCAACGCCGTGCGCGCTCACCGTGTTGCCCTGCTTCACGGCATCGCCCGCGAGATCGTGGCGGAAAACGGTCAGGTCACCGGCGCCACTTTGGAAGACGGGCGTTTTCTCCCTGCGGACGCGGTGATTTTAGCCACCGGCGGTTGTTCCTACCCGGCGACCGGCTCCACGGGGGACGGATTTCGCATGGCAGCGGCGCTCGGGCATACCGTTTCGCCCCTTCGCCCTTCCCTGGTTCCGCTGACCGTGCATGAGGGATTCTGCTCCCGTTTAGCGGGGCTTTCCTTAAAAAATGTGACCTTATCGGTCTTTGAAGAAGGAAAAAAGAAACCGCTTTTTGAAGAATTAGGGGAAATGCTGTTTACCCATTTCGGTATCTCCGGGCCGCTTGTGTTAAGCGCATCCGCCCATATACGCAAAATGGAAAACCGCGCCTACACCGCCTTGATCGACCTGAAACCCGGGTTGACAGCGGAGCAGTTGGATCGCCGCATTCTGCGGGATTTTGAAGAGGAAAAGAACAAAGATATGCTCAATGCGTTGGACAAACTTTTGCCCAAAAGCCTGATCCCGGTGATCCTTTCCCTTGCGGAAATTGAGCCGCATGAAAAAGTAAACCAAGTCAGCAAAGAAGAGCGGGCGCGGTTGATTTGCCGCATCAAGGCCATGCCCCTTCACATCACCGGCTTTCGCCCGATTGAAGAGGCGATTGTCACCAGCGGCGGTGTTTCGGTGAAAGAGATCGATCCCGCCACGATGCAGTCCAAACTCATAAAAGGTCTTTATTTCGCGGGCGAGATCATCGATGTAGACGCCTATACCGGCGGTTTTAACCTGCAAATCGCGTTTGCCACCGGTTTTGCGGCGGGCAGCCATGTATAAAACTTGTTTTCGGGAGGAAATAAAATGATATCCGTTGCGATTGATGGGCCGGCAGGCGCCGGCAAAAGTACCGTTTCAAGGCAGGTTGCCAAACGGCTCGGCTATATTTATGTAGACACCGGCGCGCTTTACCGCGCAGTAGGCATCAAATTCTCCTCTCTCGGATTTGATACCGAGGTGAAAGGCGATATTGAAGCGGTTTTAAAGAATACAACCGTGGATATTCGCTTTCAAGACGGTGAGCAGCATGTTTTTTTGGATGGCGAGGATGTGAATGACCGCATCCGCACACCCGAGGCTTCCATGATGGCTTCCGCCGTATCCGCGAAGCCGCCCGTGCGGGCATTTTTACTGGAAATGCAGCGTAAACTGGCACGCGAACACAATGTCTTAATGGACGGGAGGGACATCGGCACCGTTGTTTTGCCGCAGGCGACCGTTAAGATTTTTTTGACCGCCTCCCCGGAAACCCGGGCAAAACGCCGCGCCAAAGAATTGGAAGAAAAAGGAACGCCGGTACCGTTTGACGAAGTGCTTGCCGATATTATCAAGCGGGATCATAACGATATGAACAGACCGATCGCGCCGCTGAAACAAGCGGAAGACGCCGTTCTTGCGGACACTTCCTCCTGCACCTTTGAAGAATCGGTGGAACTGGTGCTTTCGATCATCCGGGAAAGGCTTGGTTGAACCGTGAAAATCACACTTGCTAAAACGGCGGGATTTTGTTTTGGGGTCAACCGTGCGGTAGAAGCGGTTTCTTCCCTGCTTGAAGAAGGAAAAAAGGTCTGCACACTGGGGCCGATCATTCATAACCCGCAACTGGTTGCCGAATTAGCCGGGCGCGGCGCGCGCATCGTTCATTCCCCGCAGGAAGTGAAGGAAGATGAGATTTTGGTGATCCGCTCGCACGGCGTCACCCCCGATGTGTTGGAAGACGCCCGCTCTCGCGGAATCGAAACCGTAGACGCCACCTGCCCGTTTGTTGCCAAGATCCATTCGATCGTGGAAGAAGAAAGCCGAAAAGGAAATGTGGTTTTGATCGCGGGCGACCGCCATCATCAGGAAGTGATCGGCATTGTCGGGCATTGCTTCGGTGAGTACTATGTTTTTTCCGATGCCGCGGAACTGGCCGACCTGCTTCAAAAAAAGGAAAATTTTGCAAATAAAAATGTAATTTTTGTGTGTCAGACGACTTTTAATAAAAAAATTTCGGAAGAATGCAAAAATATTTTCAAAAAAGTATGTACAAATGCGAAAATTTTTGATACAATATGTAATGCTACCTTTATGCGTCAACAGGAGGCCCGGGAACTCTCCGCTGTGAATGATGTTATGATTGTGATCGGCGGGAGGCACAGTTCGAATACCGCGAAGTTATTCGATGTGTGCCGGGAAAACTGTGAACGAACGGTGTTGATCGAAACCGCCGCGGAGTTATCCGCCGCCGATTTTGCCGGCGCCGCGCGCGTAGGGTTGGTTGCGGGTGCTTCTACACCCGCAGGTATAATAAAGGAGGTTATTCAAACCATGTCGGAAAACTTGCAACCGGTGGAAGAGCAGATGGAGGATAAAGAATCTGTTCAAAAAAACTTTGAAGAAATGACGGATGAGGAAGCGTTTGAGGCTTCTCTCAGCAGCTTAACGGGCGACCAGAAGGTATGCGGAGCGGTTATTGCTGTAAATCCTACCGAAATCACGGTAGATATCGGCAGAGGTGTGACAGGGTATGTCACAGCTGACGAGTATTCTTCTGATCCTAATGTAAAACTGACTGAAGAGGTAAAACCCGGCGATCAACTCAATCTGATCATCATGAAGATCAATGATCAGGAAGGAACCGCCATGCTTTCAAAGCGTCGCTATGACGCGATCGCCGGTTGGGACAATATTGTTGCCGCCAAAGATTCCGGCGAAATCATGACCGGCTTTGTGAAAGATGTGATCAAGGGCGGCGTTGTTGTTTATTCCAACAATGTGCGCATCTTCATCCCTGCTTCTCAAGCCACGGCTTCTCGGAATGATCCGATCGAAGAACTGAAAGGGCAGGAAGTTTCTTTCCGCATCATTGAGATCGGCAGAGGCCACAGAGCCGTCGGCTCGATCCGCAGTGTGCTGCGTGAGCAGCGCAAAGCCGCGGAAGAAAAAATTTGGGAAACCATCGCAGTCGGCGATACTTTCACCGGCACTGTGAAATCCCTTACCAGTTACGGTGCGTTTGTAGACATCGGCGGCGTAGACGGGATGATCCACATTTCGGAACTTTCTTGGCAACGGATCAAGAATCCGTCGGAAGTGGTTTCGGTCGGCGATACGGTGGAAGTATATGTCAAAGCGCTGGATCCTGAAAAAAGGAAGATCTCGCTCGGTTACAAAAAGCCCGAGGAAAATCCGTGGGTCATTTTCGAAAACACTTATAAAGTCGGGGATATTGCCAAGGTAACGATCGTCAGTATGACTACATACGGCGCGTTTGCCCGTATTCTCCCCGGTATTGACGGATTGATTCACATTTCTCAAATTGCCAATAAACATGTTGCCAAACCGCAGGACGAGTTGTCTGTCGGTCAGGAAGTAGATGCCAAGATCATTGCCATTGATCCCGAAAAGAAGCGCGTCAGCCTTTCGATCCGCGTATTGCTGGAACCCGAAGTGAAAGAAGAGGCGCCGCAAGTGGAATCCGGGGAAGATACCGTGGTTTATGAAGCATCGGAAGAGAATGCTCCTGTC
>CACXFE010000085.1 GCA_902766855.1 Oscillospiraceae bacterium
TGCGTTTAGCGATTGCTGGGGGCTGACAAGTGTTACGATCGGTAACAGCGTCACCTCGATTGGGAGTGATGCGTTTTACAGTTGCACGAAGTTGACCAGTATTACTATCCCAGACAGCGTCACCTCGATTGGGAGAGATGCGTTTCACAATTGCCATATTCAAACTATCACAGTGGCTGATGGTTCAAAAACCGTGAGATCAAATATGATCATCAGCAAAGACACATTAAAGAATATTTGCCTTCCAAACTCGTTGACTTCGATTGGGCGGTATGCGTTTGACGGTTGCAAGATTGATACAATATATTACGGAGGAACAAGAACGCAATGGTCGAGTCTTGCAAACAAACCCGGTTATCAAAATATTATCTATTATAATGAAAGAGGGTTAGAAATTATTTCGCCCACCAAAACGGAATACACAGAGGGGGAAAGTTTAAATTTAACCGGCGGCAGTGTATCCCTTATCTATTCAAACAACGACCAACCAGACGCTCGCAGAAGCCTGAATAGTTATGATGTGGAAGTCAGCGGTTTCGACAATATGAAACTCGGGAAACAAACGATTACCGTTCAATATCTTGGATATACGGGAACATTCCAAGTGACCGTTGTTGAAAAAAGCGAGAACACCACCGAATTTGCAGGCGGCAAGGGCCTTTCCAATTCGCCGTTTCTTGTTTCAACAAAAGAACACCTGAATAATGTGCGGAAATATCCCAGCGCCTATTTCAAGCAAATAAGCGATATAGAGTTCGACGAAGCAGATTTTATGCCCGATGGCATATTCTATGGAAGCGGCTACGGGTGGACTCCCATAGGCAAAAACAGCGCAGCCCCGTTTGCAGGAACTTTTGATGGAGGCGGATATTCGATCAAGGGCTTAAAAGTCAACATAACGACAACCCTTGAGGCATATGGCGGTTTGTTTGGATACAGTACGGGCGATTTAAAAAATATCACTATTGAAAATAGCGATATATCTGTTACGGCTGACGGGAAAGGATATGCCGGTGGCATCACAGGATATCATCGTAGTGGTAAGATAGAAAACTGCCATAATAAAAATTCAACTGTTAAGGCTAATGTCGGGGGCGGCATCGTAGGATATTCATACTGCACCGATATCATTAAAAGTTGTTCAAACAGCGGTAAAATCAGCGGTGGATCCAGCGGCGGCATTGTAGGAACTGTGGTTGCCAAGGATATCTATGGTGGCGGTTTTTTCAACGATAGTGATGCAAATATTATCGATTGCACCAATAGTGGTGAATTTGTAAGGGATGGAATTTCTCATGAAAACATAGGCGGAATCGTAGGCACACACACTGAAGGAATATTGATTATCAGAAATTGCTCAAATTCCGGACGAATATATGCTGAGGGTGCTGATTTAAGTAGCGTTATGGTTGGCGGCGCACCGATTGTTGGTGGCATTGTAGGTAAATCACAAAATACAGACATTGGTAATTGCAGCAATTCAGCCGATCTTTATGGTGATTTTGTCGGCGGCATTGTAGGTTACGGCAACACCCAAATTACTAATGCCACAAATACCGGAAATATTTCCGGCCGAAACCGTATAGGAGGTATTATCGGTTATCAAAATGCCGGCTGTGTTTTTTCTTCCTCAAATTACGGTAACATCCTGGGTGTTAGGTATCGTGACAGGCGCATATTTACAGAAACATGTACGGCAGCCGGAGGTATTGTAGGAGAGGTTGTTCAAGCATCAAACATATCTCAGTGTAAAAATTTGGGAAGCATCTCTAACGGCAAGTATTCAGGAGGCATTGTAGGAATAGGAGATTTGGTGTCACAATGCTATAATAACGGAAGTGTAATATCTTCTGATTATTCCGGAGGTATCAGCGCCGACTTTCTTAAATCAAGTAGTGAAATCATTAATTGTTATAATACCGGCAAGATAAGCGGCAAATATGCCGCAGGTATACTTGCCAATATGAACCAAGGTTCTATTACTACCGCATATAATATTGGTACCATAAAAGCAAAAGTATCCGGAGGATATATTGCAGCAATCGTGGCGTATCAAACGGGCGGAACTATCAATGGTTGTTACTATATTGATCATATAGAAAACGGTGTTGGATATGTAGATTATGCTCTTGATAATGTTCCGGAAACAATAGCATTGGAAGAAACAAGCATGCAAAAGCAGGGTAGTTTTGAAAATTTCACTTTTGGCGGTATTTGGACTATGGGTGGAAATACCGACTATCCATATCCGGAACTAAGTCAAGTTAAAATGATATATATTCCCTACACCCCCGGCGATACAAACGGGGACGAAGAAGTCACCGACGCGGATGCGGTGTACCTGCTCATGCACACCTTCTTCCCCGAAGATTATCCCGTCAATCAGGATTGCGACTTTAACGGCGATCAAGTGGTTACCGATGCGGACGCGGTGTATTTACTGATGTATACCTTCTTCCCGGAAGATTATCCGCTGCATTAAAATACAAGGAGATCAAAAAAATGAAAAAAATAATTCGTTTTATTATCATTTCTGTTTTGATGATGTCGCTTTACATCCCTGCAAACGCGGCAGGCGGCGCAACGCTTAACGGCGGCAGTGCTGCAACGGCCGGCGGCAATATCGAGTTTACCGTTAGCGTAAGCGGGTGCTCTGATGCAACTTCTGTTGCCGTTTCCGTTACACCCGGTGATCATTTCGAACTGGTTTCGGGCACATGGCTGAAAAGCGGCTCGCTTTCGGTGTTTGACACCGCTAAAAGCAAAGGTTCGCTGGGCGGGCTTTCCTCCCCGGATATCAACGGCAATTTATTCAAACTGGTGTTAAAAGCGAAAACCGCTTCGGCAAACAATCAAACTGTGAGTGTAAATGTGATTGCCAAAAACGGTGCAAATGAAATTCTCAACGCCACACCGTCAAAATCGGTAAAAATCAACTGTGCCTCGCACAGTTACGGCGCATACACACGCAAAGACAACAGCAACCACACCCGCACCTGTACGGTTTGCGGAGCCGTGGAAACCAAAGCCCACACCTGGAACGGCGGCAGTGTGACCAAAGCGGCGAACTGCAAGGAAACCGGCACAAAAACCTTTACCTGTACCGCTTGCGGCGCAATCAAAACCGAAACGATCGCCAAAACCAACAATCACACCTACGGCGCATGGACGCAAACCAAAGCCCCGACCTGCACAGCCAAAGGAACCGAAACCCGCACCTGTTCTGTCTGCCAGCGCACGGAAACCCGCGACATTGCCGCTACCGGGCACAACATGAGTGCATGGAAGACCACCAAAGAAGCCGGATGCGAAACAAAGGGCGAGCAAACCAGAACTTGCTCAAAATGCAATTACAAAGAAACCAAAACAACCGAGGCTCTCGGGCACAAGTTCTCTAAATCGACCGTCACCAAACAACCCACTTGCACAGAAGCGGGCACGGAAACCGGGAAATGCACGGTTTGCGGCAAAGAAACCTCCAATGTTATCAAGGCACTCGGACACGATTTCGGAAATTGGACGGACACCAAAGCCGCCACCTGTACGGAAAAAGGCGTGCAAGAGCGCAAATGTTCCCGGTGTGACGCGACCGAAAAGCGCGAAACCAACCCGCTTGGTCATGATTTTGAAAAACCCGTGATTGTGAAACAACCCACTTTGACCGAAAAAGGCATCGAGGAAGGGGTCTGCAAACGATGCGGAGAAAAGACGACCGCCGAGATCCCCTGCACCTTCCGGGATGAAAACACCGGCATCAGCATCACCCCCGAAGAAGGCGCTTTCGGGCAAGGTACGGAAATAAAAATTGATGTGATCGGCAAAGAAAGTGATCGCTTTGAGGCGGTAAAATCGGCGCTTGGCGATACGGCAGAAGATTTTGTTGCTTATGAAGTAACGGCGACGCTCAACCAAGCCGATGTGCAACCCAATAAACCTGTAACGGCTTCCTTTAAAATCCCGGAAGGGTACGGTAAAAATGTGGCGGTGTTCCATATCCAAGACGACGGAACTGCCGAACAATTAGAATCCACCGTTTCAGAAGACGGTACAACCGTTACAGCCGCGTTATCCCGCCTTCATTCCTATGCGATAGTAAAACTTGCCGATGAAAAACCCGCGGCGAACGCGGAAGAAAAAGCAGATTCGGCCACAACCGGATCTTCCGGCAATATGACTTTGATCATTGCCATCATCGGTGCCGCTATCCTGATTGCCGCTATCGTTGCGGTGATCCTCGTCAAAAAGAAAAAGGCAGATTAATCAATTATAAATCTATGATAACACCCCCGCTCGTGAGGAGCGGGGGTGTTTTTTTGAAAAAGCACCTGCAAAAAATCATGAACACGAGAAGATGGAAACGGCTTTTTTCACATTCTCTTTCATGGCTTTTTCGGCGTCAAGCAGTGCATCATGGAACTGTGTATATTCCTTATTCGAAATCGCTTCGCCGCCTGCTTTGGCCATATAGGTGTAATAATTGATTTTTCGAACGCCGCGTTTGATCACCTCGCGGTAATCCGCTTCGCTGACGCCCGATCCGCCGTGCATGACGATCGGCACATCAATCAGGCTGTCAATTTTAGAAAGACGCTCAAAATCAAGTTTCGGCGCGTCCTTATAAAAGCCGTGCGCCGTACCGAACGCACAGGCAAGGGCGTCGATCCCCGTTTTGTTTACAAAAGCCACCGCGGCGTCTGGATCGGTGTAAATGGAAGTATCGTTTCCTCCGCCGCCCTCACGCGCGCCCATCGAGCCGATCTCCGCTTCGACAGAAGCGCGGTATTCCCGCGCCTTCGCCACTGCGATTCTGGTGTTGGCAATGTTTTCCGCGGTAGGAAGCGTCGAGCCGTCATACATCACCGAGGTAAACCCGAGTTCCAGCCCCCGCCGCACATAATCAAGGTCAGTCCCATGATCCAGATGGACGCAAACGGGAACTTTCGCCTTTTTAGCAAACATCAGCATCACGGGCGTGATTTCTTCCATTTTGCACAGCCCCATTTCCTCATGTAACTGCGCGTGCATCAGGATGACCGGGCGATCGAGTTCTTCCGCGGCGGAAATGACTGCTTTCAGCGCGGTCATATTCGGGGTATTAAAAGAGCCAATCGCCATTTTTTCGGTTTGTGCTATTTTCAGAATATCTTTCAGATTTACCAGCATTTAAAACTCTCCTTCAAACGATTCCTGATCTTTTACAAAATCAAACTTCACGGTAGTCGTTTTGCTCTCGTTCGGCGCTAAAAATTGCAGCGTTCCGTTTTTGCGCAAAACATCCCGCCCATCCGGCGAACAGTTGCCCGGTTCCAAGCCCAGCACATAATCGGTCTGCCCCATCATCTTCCATTCGGTAAAGCAAGGCAGGTTGGTTTTATCGAAACTGATCACCAGACCTTTACGCAGATCCCCGTTATATATTCCCGCTTTTGCCGTGCCGTTTTTCTCTTTCACATCATAATAGTAACAGCGTTCTTCATAACCGGCTTGCGGCTTTTCCATCTGCAAAGCGGTTTCCATGTATTTCGCGGCGTGCGCATTTCTTGCCGTTACTCCGTGATTCGGGATTTTCACCGTGCTGTTTTCATTCAGCAACGGATAGCCCATATTGCAGTGATACAGGATCATATACGGCGATTCGGCGTCCGCCTCATTCGTAACCGTATCACGAACGGCAATGGAATTTTCCGTATACGAAAAATCGTACACCCTGTTCAGCACCAGTTTTCTGCCGAAAAGAGCGGCGTCCCTGATTCTTAATTTGACCGTGAGTTTTTCATCGGTTTCTTCCAAAGCGCAAAGTTCTGCGGGAATATGCGAAATGGTGCCGTGAAGCGGCAGTTTTTCCCCCTCATCCACACAAGGCGAACCGACCGCGGTAAGCCCGCAGGTCGTGAAAAAGCCGGCGGTGAAGGATTTTAGAAAGCCCGCTCCCTCCCCGTCATAATATTGAGGGGCAACATATCCGCAAGGAGCAAAATACCCCATATTATCCCCCTGGAAAATCACACGGGAAAGATCACCCGCGCGATCGAGCGAAACCCATGCTTCAAGCCCTGATCCGTTGCGGATATAGAGGAATTTCATGCCGTCCCCTTTGCCGTTTCGCAGGCTGTATTGCTCCGCTCCTCTGATCTGTAACGGATTTCCTATATATTGTTTCATGATGACAACCCCTTTACCGCACGGTATAATTTGGTGTATTTTTGATACTGTTCCGAATAAAACCGCGCGTTTTCCTTCTTTGGTGCAAACACCTTCCGAACCGGCGCCATTACCGCAGTCGTTTCTTGCAGGCTATCCGTTTGGCCGATTGCGGCACCCGCTAACGCCGCCGTTCCCGCCGCGCCGACTTCTTTACAGGAAAGCGCGGTCACCTCGGTATTTAAAATATCCGCTTTGATCTGCAGCCACACATCCGACGAAGCGCCGCCGCCGGTTGCGCGAATTTCCTTGATCTGCCCGGTGAAGGCTTTCATCGTGTTGAAATTAAAAAGCATTTCATACGAGGTACCCTCCATTAAGGCCTTGTAAAGATCCATTTTGGTGGTTTCCAAAGTGAGCCCGACAAAAGCGGCTTTGGAACCGGCGTCCATATACGGGGTTGCCGCACCCGCAAAGTGCGGCAGAACCAAAAGTTTCGTAGGAGCCTGCGGGACTTTCTCATCCAGCCGCGCATAGACATTGTGATGCTCTTGCTCCGCCTTTGCCTTTTCCAATTCCGCAAAGTTATCCCGGAACCATTTGAGGGTTGCCCCGCCGGTGAAGGAGAGCGCATAACAGGCATAAAGCCCATCCAGATACGGTACAACGGAATACCCGCACGCATAAAACGCGGGGTCAGCCGGTTTTTCCTTCAAAACCACCGGAATACATTCCACCGTTCCCGTTCCGTCCATCGCGCAATCGGTGGAAAATACCCCCGATCCGATCATACACGCCACCTGGTCATGCGCGCCGTTGACCACCGCGAAATCATACTCAATGCCCAATTCGGCTTTGACTTTTTCGGTCACGGTTCCGGCGATACTGCCGGTGGGAACCGGTTCGGACATCAGGGATAAATCAATTCCCGCCGCGCGGAACACCTCTTTGATCCAACTTTTTTTCTCGATGTCAAATGCCGCCGTTCGCGCCGCGAGCGAATAATCAATGCGGGCATTACCCGTCAAGGTATACACAATAAAATCCTCACCAAGCAGGATCCTTTTGCACCGGCGATAGAGTTCCGGGTGGTTTGCTTTCCACCACATCATCTTGGCGATGCTGTACATCGGGTGGGGTTTCACCCCGGTCAGCAAGGTCAGTTTTTCCTCACCGATCGCCGCGCACAACGCCGCGGTTTCCTTGGCGCCGCGCGGATCGGTATACAGCATGGATGGCGCTAAAATGCGGTCGTCCTCGTCCAGCATGGCGAAGGTTTCCCCGAAACTTGTCACACCGAGCGCCGTAAGGCGATGCTCCCGTGCCGCGGTTTTCAGCAAAGCAAAAACGCCTTTTCTGATCTCCTCAAAAGAGATCTCGTGCTGCCCGTTCCGGCGCGTTACCTCGTATTCCTGATAATAGGTATCCAGCAAAACGGCTTTTTCATCATACACCGCGATTTTACAGCCGGTCGTTCCTACATCCAGTCCCGCGATTTTCATTCGATACTCACCACATCATATCCGAGATAATAACGAAAAGCCTCTTCCAGCACGGCCTTGACATGCCCGTTCGCCACGGTGGTGTGATGTTTGAAACCGCCCCGCGCCAAACGGATCAATTTGTTCTGCAAATCGGGGATCTGCGCCACGCCGGCACAACCGAAGAAATCTTTTTCGATGTTATCCTCGGTAAATTCGCCTTCGCTGAAATAAATCGTGATTTTTCCATCCTCGGTTTTGCAGTTGGAGAAAGTCATGGGGAAAGCGGCGATCCGGCCCTCATTCGTGCCCCAGCCGGAGCCGGGATCGGTTTTATCGAACATTTTATGCGAGGTTACTTCGCCTTTTGCCTTCATCAGTTTTTGCGCGGTCGATCCGCAATGGAACAGAATCACCTTATTCGGATCTTCGCCGTAATTGTTGTTCCAGTCAAGGCAGGCGGCGGGGCCTTCGGTCGCAAGGGAAAGGGCGCGCATGGTAATGGCGGAACACATATCAATTTCGCAAGAGCAGGTGATGCCGCGATCATTCAACTCGCTGACCAACACGCACGGGCAAACGCGCAGATAGGTTTCCATTTCGTTCCAGCAGCGAAGCGCCACCGCGTCCAACCGGTATTCTTTGATATATTGGTCGATCACCACGCTGATTTTCGCCAGCATGATTTTTTTATCCTGCGGAACATGGGAAAAATCGGTATACTTTTCAAGGGAAGCGATTTTTGCCAAAACTTCTTGATCATCGTCGGCTTTCCCGCGCACCAACTCAAACAACTCCGACAAGTCGAATGATTCCACATTGATCCCGTGGCGCTGCATGGTCACCTCATCAAACCGCACGGTTTTAAACGCGGTCGTGCGGGCGCCGATGCAACCGATGTTAAAGCGCCGCATTCCTTTCACAACCCGGCAAACCGCGGCGAAATCGCGCAGGTTTTCAGCAAATTGATCGCTGAGCGGATGCACCACATGCGGCTTCATCACGGTATACGGCACTTTGTATTGTTCGAACACATCGGTCACGGAAAATTTGCCGCAATAGGCATCTCTGCGGTTTTTAAAATCCATTTTCCCGATCTCATCCGGGTATGCTTGCATCAGAATCGGGACGCCGGCGTCCTGCAAGGCCGCAATCGCGCCGTTTTCATCAATGAAAATCGGCATGCAAAGGATCACCCCGTCAAACTCCCCTTCATGGGATTTCAACCATTTCGCATAAGCAAGCCCTTCTTCTCTGGTTTCCACCGCACCGTAGCGCGTGGCGTCTTTGTCCATCATCAAATAATCAAAACCCGCTCTCGTCACGGCTTTGACCATGTCTTCCCTCGCTCCCTCGATCAACTCCGCCGGCATGAAACCCCGATTGCCGAAAAACAGTGCAAAAGTTTGTTTACGCATTATCATCACCTTATCCTTTCTGGACACAAAACGCTATGAATCATCACGGATATGGTGACGATGATAACGCCTGTGCCACGGTTGCCACTTTGTTGGCGAGTGGCACGCACCCTGTTTTTTTTAGCGTGATTTTTCACGCTAAATCCTCCGTTTTTAAATTGCTACTTTTATTTTAGCATCCGAGGTGCTATAATGAAAGTCAATATCATACAAAAAATAGTAAATTTGTTCGGAGGTTCGGATTTTATGACA
>CACXFE010000086.1 GCA_902766855.1 Oscillospiraceae bacterium
GCCCTTCCCGATACGCAAACATTTTCCGTTATGTATTACCGGCAGGATATTTTGGACGAACTGGGTGTGAAATTGCCCGAAACATGGGATGATTTCATCGCGGCGTCGGCAGTTATCATGAGGAATAATATGCAGGTTGGGCTGCCTTATATGCAGATCACGACCATGAATCAGATCAACCTCGGATTAGGCGCGCTGAATATATTCCCCACGCTGCTGATGCAAAGAGGGGCCGACCTCTATGATGAAAAACTGGAAAGCGTGCTGCTGACCTCGGAAAAGGCGGTTTCCGCATTTACCATGTGGACGGATTTTTATACCAAATACAGTTTCCCGAAAACATATGATTTTTACAATCGTTTCCGCACGGGGCTGATGCCTTTGGCGATCCAATCCTGTTCTCAATATACAACCATCAGTGCCGCGGCCTCTGAAATACGGGGACTTTGGGGAATTACGCTCATCCCCGGCGTGAAAGATGAGAACGGGGTGATCAACCGCACACAGGCGGGCGCCGGAACCGGTTGCGCTATCTTAAAAAACAGCGATCAGGTTGATCAGGCGTGGGAGTTTTTGAAATGGTGGACATCCGATAAAGTCCAACTGAAATATTCGCAAAATATCGAATCGATTTTAGGCATTACCGGGCGTAACATGACCTCGAATGTAGAGGCTCTTTCCGGGCTTTCGTGGAACATGGGCGATTTCGATATTCTGAAAGAACAATGGAGCATGGTGAATGAAATGCCGGAAGTCCCGGGCGGTTATTATATCCCCCGCGTGGTGGATCAGGCGTTTTGGAATGTAATAGGCAACGGCAAGGGAATCGAGGAAATGCTGCTGAAATGGGATAAAGCGGCGGATACAGAGATTGCCGAAAAGCGTTCGCAATATGAATAATGGAAGGGAGGAAATGTAGATGAAAACAAAACAGTCTAAATTGTTTAAAAACAATGAAATCCGCACAGGAATGCTGATGTTGCTTCCGTTTTTAATTTTGTTTTTCAGTTTTACAATTCTTCCTGTCTTGTCATCCGTTGTATTGAGTTTTACAACATACGACATGATTTCCGCGCCGAAATTCAGCGGAATCGCGAACTATATCAAGATGTTTTCCGCGGATGATATGTTTCCGAAAGTTTTGCGAAACACCCTGGTGTTGGCGGTGATTACCGGGCCGATCGGGTATATTCTCTCGTTTTTGCTTGCGTGGATGATCAATGAGTTGAATCGCGGAATGCGCACCCTTCTCTCCTTCCTTTTTTACGCGCCCGCGCTTTCCTCCAATGTGTATTTTATATGGCAGGTGCTTTTCAGCGGGGACAGTTACGGGTATGTGAACAGCGCCCTGCTGTCATTAGGTCTTATTTCCGAGCCGATACAATGGTTTAAAGACGCGCAATATGTCACCTTGATCGTCATTATTGTTCAACTGTGGATGAGCATGGGAATTTCGTTCCTTGCCAATATTTCCGGGCTTCAAAATGTCAATCCCGAAATGTATGAAGCGGGATGTATTGACGGGATCAGAAACAGATGGGCGGAATTGTGGTACATCACCATGCCGTCTATGAAATCGATCCTTTTGTTCGGGGCGGTCATGCAGATCCAGAGCTCGTTCTCGATCGGGGCGGTCGTTACGGCATTGGCCGGTTTCCCCAGCGTCAATTATTCGGTGGATACCTTGGTTACTTTATTGATGGATGTCGGTACAAGCCGTTATGAAATGGGCTATGCCGCGGCTCTTTCGGTGTTCCTTTTTGCTTTGATGGCGATCACACGGATCGTGGTAGGCAAATTGGTTGAGTCGATCGGTAAATAACGGAGGGCGAAAATGAAGACAAACAAGGTACAATACAGGCGGTATACACGATCGGGTTGGGGAAATTTCTTCTATTTCTTCTTTTTGACTCTTTTCGGCTTGTTTTCGGTTTTGCCGATTATTTATACGGTTTGCACTTCTTTAAAACCGTTAGAGGAAATCTTGATTTTCCCGCCGCGCTTTTTCGTTACAAGGCCCACTTTGGAAAACTATACCGCTCTGCCGAAACTGTTATCCAATTTGCAGGTGCCGCTTTCCCGCTATATTTTCAACAGTTTTTTTGTCAGCGTTGTCACAACGGTTCTGCATATTTTGATCGCATCAATGGCGGCGTTTGTTTTAGCGAAACTCAAATTCAGGGGAAGCAAAGCGATCTTCATGATCGTTCAGTTTGCTTTGCTTTATAATACCTATACCCTGGCGATTCCTCAATATGTTATTTTTTCGAAAATACATATGATTGATACCTATTGGGTGTATATTCTGCCTTATTTGCCGTCCACCTTAGGGGTGTTTTTAATGAAGCAGTTTATCGACAGCAGCATACCGGACGCCTTGCTTGAAGCGGGGCGTATAGACGGCGCCGGGCTGTTTAAAATTTACCGGCAAATCGCATTTCCGATCATGAAACCGGCGTGGCTTACGCTTGCGTTGTTTGCCTTCCGGGATCTGTGGTCGATGCAGCCGCAGGGAACCATTTTCAGCGAGGAATTAAAAATGTTGCCCAATGTTATGTCCACCATATCTTCCGGCGGGATCGCCCGCTCGGGTAGTGCCATGGCTGCCACGGTCATTCTTTTGATTCCGCCTGTGATCCTGTATATCGAAGATATTCTTCCGTTGATCACGGATTATATCGATATTTATTCCTTCCATTTCTATGCGCCTAACTGGCCGGATGGGGGCGCCGTTCCCAAAAATGCGGCCGATAACAATTATGAATTGTATGCGAAGCATTTCAACACCTTCATTTCCGAAATCAACAAGTACGACAGCGGCGCGGATTACTGGCTTGATGAATGGAATTACAGCGGAATGTTTATCAAAACGCCGTATTATGCCACCCAATTAGCGCAAGCCGTGGCGGCGGCGCTGAATACCGGCACGCAGAATGTGTTGCTGTGGCAGTTGTTTGAAACCAAATGGCCGGAGCGGCAGGATACCGGCGGAGAATTTGCAGGCGGCATTCATAAAATAGGATTGGCCCCGCCTTTGACCGAGAGTCAAGTGCCGTACGATGTTTACTATGGCTATTCGCTGCTCACAAAATATATGGGCAAGAGAAACGCGACGGTTTATCACGGCACCGGCGATCAAGGGGTTTATACCGCCATGATCGAAAATACCGACGGTACGCAAAGTATTTTGGTGGTCAATACCAATCAATCCGCCAAAATGATCCATCTGACGACCGGGAGAAAAGTGAACGGTGTATTGCTCCGCCATCTGTACGATCCGGCGACGGTGACGCCTTCTGCCCGGGCGGCGGTCATTTCCGCCGACAAGGCATTTAACGATGTAAGCGCCGGGCTTACGGATGTGATCCCCGCGGGGGCTGTGGTGGTTTATACGACAGAGCCGTAAGGCTTTTGCCGATCCCCTCCGGGGGCATGAAAGCCTGTGCAAAACAATCAAGCAGGGGCTGACCGCAAATCGGTCAGCCCCTGCTTTGAACATATTGATCAAAAGGATATGCGATCTCTGCGAATGCTGTGAAACCCCGCTTTTAAAGAAACGGCTGCATTTCCCCGTCAAACAGCATCCGCCTGATCACGGTATAATAAGGTGGCCGGATACCGGCTGTTTCAAAAAAGGTATTCAGCACAAGGGAGGGGTTCAGGTTGTTTTCGTTTCCCGCGGTCAAAACCAAGGAAAGGGTATTGCCGGCTGTTTCGACCCGCCGGATCAAAGGGATCAGGTCAAATTCCCGCACCTTTCCTTTTTTGCCGGTTTTGCGGCAAAGAATGGAATCGCTTTGCAGAAAAGCGGTGAATTGCGGGAAAAAATCGCCGCCTTCGGGGAAGGTGATCTGATACTCGGCAAAGGTAATCTCTTTGGTGGGCTTTACCGGCTCCGCCGCCTTCCAAAATGTAATTCCCGGCACGGTGACCGCCGTCAGGCGGCGCAGCACTTCTTCAAGCGGGAAATCCTCCTCGGTCAGGCGGATATCCATGATCTCATAGATCCCCTCAAATCCGAGGGAAAGCGGCACGGCGTAATTGATATAAACGTGCTGATTAAACCCTTCGGTATACCACACGGGCAATCCGGCTTTGCGGATCATGCGGGGCATCAAACGGTTCATATCCAGGTGAGAAACAAATTTCATCCTGTCGGTTTTGGTGTAAAAAATTCTAACGCTTTTCATAGCAAACCCCTTCCCCGAAACAGGCCGCGCCGCAAGCGGAACACTGTTCACGGCAGTTCGGCGTGGTTTTTGCCGCGTGTGCGCGTTGATTTTCTTTGATCAGAAAGGCTTTTGTAACGCCGTAATCCAAATGATCCCATGGGTTGATTTCGTCAAACGGGCGGGTTCTTCCGGCATAAAACGCCGGGTCCAGGCCACATTCGCGGAATGCCTCCTCCCATTTTTCCGGCCGGAAGCATTCGTTCCAACTGTCGAAACGGCAGCCCTTTAAAAACGCGGTTTCAATGACTTTGCAAAGCCGGCGGTCACCCCGGGCAAAAGTGCCCTCTAAAAAACTGGTGGAAGAATCATGCCAGCTGATATTGACTTTTCGGGAAGTGTTGCTGTATTTCAAATGCTGTTGCCGCCGCTCGATCTCCGTTTTGTTGATTTGCGGCTCAAACTGGAAGGGGGTAAAGGGCTTGGGCACAAAGGTGGAAACACTGATGGAAACCGAAACAGAACGCCCTTTCGGCCGGTTTTCGGTATGGTAATAAAGGTCTACGATTTTTTGCCCCAACGCGGCGATGCCTTCCAGGTCTTCGTCCGTTTCGGTGGGCAACCCTAACATAAAATACAGTTTCACCGCGGTATAACCGCCTTCAAAAGCCGTGCGGCAAGTGCGGAAAATTTCTTCCTCGGTCACATTTTTGTTGATAACATCCCGCAGGCGTTGCGTTCCCGCCTCGGGGGCGAATGTCAGCCCGCTTTTTCGCACATGGTTGATTTTTTCCAGCAGTTCTTTGGAAAAATTATCCACTCGCAAAGAGGGAAGCGCCAGGCTGACATGGTCTTTTTCCGTCCAGACCAGCATTTGATTCAGAAGCGGTTCCAGTTGGGTATAATCGCTGGAACTTAAAGAGGAAATAGAGATTTCATCATACCCGGTGTTGGCGCACAGTGCTTTGGCTTGCGCATTGATGACATCGGGGCTTTTTTCGCGCACCGGGCGGTAAATAAATCCCGCCTGGCAAAAACGGCAACCCCGGATGCAGCCGCGAAAAATTTCCTGTACCACACGGTCATGCACGATCTCGATAAACGGCACAACAAAGTGATCGGGATAAAAAACACGATCCATATCATGAATAATGCGCTTCCGCACGGTTTTCGGCGCACCTTCGGCAGGGGTGACGGCTTGTATGGTGCCGTCTTCCCGGTAGGTTACCTGATACAGAGAGGGAACATAAACCCCTTCGATCCGGGCGGCGGCACGCAGAAATTCCGCTTTGGTTTTTCCGTTTTTCTTATATTCTTTGTAAAGGTCGATCACTTCCAGATCGACTTCTTCGCCTTCCCCTAAAAAGAAAAGATCAATAAAATCCGCCAGCGGTTCGGCGTTGCAAACGCAAGGCCCGCCCGCCACCACAAGGGGAGAAAGGGCGGTGCGGTCACAACTTTTGAGGGGGAGGCCGGCCAGATCCAGCATATTCAACACATTGGTATAGGACATTTCGTATTGCAGGGTAAAGCCGATGAAATCAAAATCCCGGATACTGTCACGGCTTTCAAGTGCGAAAAGCGGGATATGATGCTCCCGCATGACTTCCTCAAAGTCGATCCAGGGGGCGAAAACACGCTCGCACCAAATATCCTCCCGCGCGTTGAATTGGGAATACAGGATCTTCATGCCGAGATGTGACATTCCGATTTCATAAGTATCGGGAAAACAGAAGGCAAAACGCACATCAATTTTTGAGAGGTTTTTCATCACACTGCCGATTTCCCCGCCGGAATAGCGGCCGGGTTTCTGCACGGAAAGCAGCAGTTGTTCAAGTTTTTGGCTATCCATGGTCTTCTCCTGATTGTTATGATGCTTTTATTTTACAATAAAATCCGGGTGTTTTCAACTACATTTTCATAAGAGTGGCGACTAAAAAATACAGTGCCATTATGAGCGGCGTGGGGTTTTGCACACCGTGCAAAAAAAGAAAAACCCCGGCGGCGAGGCAGAGTGCTGCGCAAAAAAGTCCGGCGGCGAACAAAATCAGCCGGGCTTTACGCACCCCGAATAAGCGGGTAGCGATGCCGCGCAAAACGGTTCCCCCGTCCAGCCCCGTTACAGGGAGCAGATTAAATGCGCCGATCAGGGCATTGATCAGCGCAAATGAAAGGCACGCCTGCCCGCCCCATAAACGAAAGGCAAGCCCAAAAGTGCCGAAAAGCAAAAAATTGGTAAGCGGCCCCGATAAAGCGATCAGAATTTCTTCCCATAAGAGGGGAGCGGGCGGGGAAGTGATTTCTACCGCCGCGGGAGAAAGCCGGATGCGGGTGGGGGCGTAGTCGAGCGCCCACATGGCGAAAAGATGCCCGGTTTCATGCAATAAAACGGCCGCAAAAAACGGCAAAGCAAGCCCCGTCCGATCAGTGAATAACAGAAAAGCGATCAGGGCGGAGAAAGGAAAGGTGACGCACACTTCGGCGCCGAACAGTTTAAACCGCATCGCTGTTTTCAGGCGGTTCCAGCACTTCCTGCACATCGGTGTCCGCGCAGATGTTCTGCCCGTACCAATCGGCCAGATCCGTAAAAGTTTCCTTCCAAAAGAACTTGATCGCCATGACCCCCGCCAGCAAGATCAAAACACAGACTGCCTCAATCAACAAAATCTGCATGGCACGATCCGTCGCGGTGGGGCGAGCGGCCGTTTCGTTGTTTTCTTCCATTGTTTTTGCCCCCTGCTTTGCTGATACTACAAGATATGAAAACAGGGCGGCGATTATGCAAGGAAGGTCAGTCCCCGTTCAGCCCCAGCGTTTTATAAAGCAGTTTGTAAAGAACGGCGGCTTCTTCGGGCTCCAGCCGCACGCAACTGCCGACCTGCGCGGGAATATCCTTCACCTGTTCGCGCAGGGCCATACCTTGCTCGGTCACTTGAGCGATGACAACGCGTTCGTCTTCTTCCGAACGGTGTTTGACAAGGTAACCCTTTTTTTCAAGGCTTTTTAACACTGGGGTGAGGGTGCCGCTATCTAAAAACAGGCGTTCCCCCAACTTTTTTACACTGATCTGCTTTTCTTCCCAAAACACCATCATGGCAAGATACTGGGTGTAGGTCAAGTCCAGCGCGCTCAAATAGGGGTGATAATGCTTGATGATCTCGCGCGAGGCGGCATACAGCGGAAAGCATAATTGATTTTTCAGTTTTAACGCTTCATATTCATCCATATTCTGTTCCTCAATCACTGAAATCCGAATCCAATATGACTTGGAAGGTAAATTGCGGATATAATCCCGACAATTCCTTTACAACCTTTTCGCGGATTTCTTCGGCTTCGGCCTTAAAATCCACGATCAAATCAAAGGAAACAAGGGTGTTTTCCACATAGAAGCCGTGCATTTGCAGAATTTCGGGGTAGGAGCCGGTTACTCGTTCCACATCGCTTTTGATAGCGGCAATTTCCGGATTGTTTTCGTTAGCGGCATATACCCCGATGGTCAAAACAATGCCGAAAGTGGTATAAATTTCCATGGAAATGGAGCGGGTAAGGCGGTGAATCTCGCGGGCGGTCATTTGATCGGGCACTTCAATATGGGCAGATCCCATGATGCGGGAAGGGCCGTAATTATGCAAAGTTAAATCATAAACGCCCTGTACGCCGGGGAAAGAAGCGATTTTTTCTTTCAGCGGGTCGGTCAATTCCCGGTCAAACCGGGTGCCGATGATGCTGTGCAGCGTATCCATCAGCATTTCCACACCGGCTTTGATAATAAAAATCGAAATCAGCGTTCCGATCACGCCTTCCAGCGACCAACCCCACACCAGATTTGCGATGACCGCCAACAATGTGCCGGAGGAAAGAAGCGCGTCAAACAGTGCGTCTGAGCCAGAGGCGATCAGCGC
>CACXFE010000087.1 GCA_902766855.1 Oscillospiraceae bacterium
AAAAGAACTGCCTTCCCCCATTCTCACCACGCCCAGCACCGGGGTCAGGGTAGTAAAATGGTAATTGGCGATTTTCGGTTTTGCTTCACTGACGACCGAGATCAAAGTGGATTTCCCCACATTCGGAAACCCGATCAATCCCACATCCGCCAGCAATTTCAGTTCCAGCGTCACATCCAGTTCCTCGCCGGGATTGCCTTTTTTGGCAAAGCGCGGCACCTGCCGCGTGGCGGTGGCAAAATGCTGATTGCCCCACCCGCCGTTTCCGCCTTTGGCGATCACCACCGGCGTTTCATCCGAAAGATCGGCCAAAATCCGGCCGGTTTCACTGTCTTTCACCAATGTTCCCACCGGCACCGAAATCGTAAGCGCGGGGGCGCTTTTGCCGCTGCATCTGCCGCCGGCGCCTTTTGCGCCCGCTTCCGCCGTGTATTTCCGTTTATAGCGAAAATCCGCCAAGGTGGAAAGATTACTGTCCGCGCGGAAAAGAATATCTCCGCCGCGGCCGCCATCGCCCCCATCGGGCCCGCCGGCCGCCACATATTTTTCCCGGTGGAAGGAAACCGCGCCATCGCCTCCGTCCCCGGCTTTTAAATGAATTTTTGCAATATCGACAAACATATCGGTTATTCCTCTTCCGGCTCCACTTCGGTGCCGAGATATACCTCGTATAACTCTTTGGCGCGGTCAAGGTCTTCCGGTGCCACATAGTAGCAATCCGGCACAAACCCGCCGCCAACCAGTATTTTCAAATATCCCCCGGCGCCCTGCTGTTTACAAAGAAACGGGATCCCGTTTTCTTTTAACAGATCCCGGTATATGCCGGAAGATACGGGATTGACGATCGAAACCGCTAAAACGGGATCGTCTTTCCTTTCCTTTTTACTGAATATACTCATCCTTCCTCACCGTCTTCCTCAAAAAACGATTCGTCAAAAGCCGGTTCCTCATGGAGAAAATCATCGTAAATACGGGCGGCCTGATCAAAACAACTTTCGTCTACATAAATATCTTCCGCGACAAAAGAGCCGCCGAAGGTCACTTTCATGGCGCCGCCGTCTTCCTCCCCGTCACAACTGAACGGGATCCCGTTTTCGTGCAAAAGGTCTTTTAAGATCTCCGCGGAAACCACATCTTCCAAAGTTGCCAGCAAAACAGGGTGTTCCAGAATGATTTCTTCTTCCTTGTCCGCATTTTGCGCGGTGAGGAGATCCGCCCCGCAAATTTTGCAGAGTTCCGCCCCGTCTTCGCATTCTGCCCCGCAAACATGACAGATTTTCATAGCCATCCCTCTTTCCTGTAAAAAATAAATCCGGGAAGCCTTTCGCCGCCCGGATAATCGGTGTTTTACTGCTCGACAGCGTAAATGCTGACCTGCTTACGGTCTTTGCCGAGGCGCTCAAACTTAACCTTCCCGTCGATCAAGGCGAAAAGCGTATCATCTGACCCGCGACCGACATTGTTGCCGGCGTGAATATGCGTGCCTCTCTGGCGAACGAGGATGTTCCCCGCGAGAACGAACTGCCCGTCCGCTCTCTTCACGCCAAGGCGCTTGGATTCACTGTCACGCCCGTTCTTGGTGGAACCCATTCCTTTTTTATGAGCGAATAACTGAATGTTAATCTTTAACATGGTTTTACACCTCCGTAAATTCTGATGTTTTTGTTGTACTGACCGGCCAACTGCGATAAATGCAAGCGAAGCCCTTCCAGTGTTGCCACGGTGGAAGCGGACGGCGAAGGACAAGAAAGTTTCATCACCGCATCGTCCACTGTGATCTCGGCCTGATCCCCGATCACCTCCGTGATCGTGTTGGCGGCCATATACGCCGCGGAAGAAACCGCCGCGCAAACCAACCTGCCGGTATCATCCTCACTGTCCGAAGAACTGTGCCCTTTGATTTCAAATCCGTGAAGGGCGGGCTCGGTCAAAAACCTGATCTCGGTCATACTCAGCCGATCTCGTTGATCTGTACCTTGGTATAAGGTTGTCTGTGACCCATTTTGCGGGAACTGCTTTTTTTCGGTTTGTAGGTGAAGACCGTGATCTTCTTCCCCTTTCCGTTCTTCAAAACAGTGCCTTTTACCACGGCTCCGTCCACATACGGGGTGCCGACTTTCAATTCCCCGTCGCTGATTGCAACGACCTTATCGAAAGTGACCACCTCATCAACCTCGGCGTTCAGCTTTTCCACATAAATGGTATCCCCATTCTGTACGCGGTACTGCTTGCCGCCGGTTTCAATGATTGCATACATTCTCTTTACACCTGCCATATTTTCAGTCTCGCTACCGTAGGCGTGCAGGGTGCAACTTAAAAAGCCCACAATATGCGGCTTAACTATTTTATCACGAAGGTACGCGATTGTCAAGCATTTTCTTTCATATTTATTGCCGGTAAAGCCCGTCAAAATTAAATGCGAGGCATAGCCCCACCAGAACGATCAAAACAAGTACCACCGCCAAAACGGCCAAAACCGTTTTCGTTTCCCGCTTGGGTTTTTCGGTCGGATTATTCCAATCAATTTCCGTTATCACCTGTGAAGAAGTATTTTTATCCGTTTTCATAATCCCCGAAAAGTCATTCCCTTCGATCTCCCGCTTTTTCGCTTTGCACCTAAATAAGTGCAAATGTATTATAACAATTTCATATAATAAAGTCAAGGTTTTGTTCCTATTCAAGTGCAAGGAAGGTGTATGCCATGAACATCGCCGCCGAAAAACGCATCGGAAAGAAAATCAAAGCCCTGCGCGAACACGCGGGTTTAACCCAAGAGCAGTTATCCGCGCGCCTTCAAGTCAACGGTTGCGATATTACCAGAAGCGCGCTTGCCAAAATCGAAGTGGGGCAGCGGCATTTATACCCCGATGAAATTATTTTGCTGAAAAAAATCCTGAAAGTAGAGTATCAAGAGTTGTTGGAAAACGAATAAATCCCTTTGTGCGCGGCAGCCCAACCGCCATGCACAAAGGGATTTTTCTATCGGTTACATTTTCTGTTCCCGTATATACTGATCAATCGCGGCGGCGGCGGATTTCCCAGCGCCCATCGCCAGAATGACCGTGGCCGCACCAGTGACCGCGTCACCCCCCGCGTACACACCCTCTTTGGTGGTCTGCATATTTTCATCCACCACAAGGCAACCTCGTTTGTTGGCTTCGATCCCGGTCGTGGTGGTACGAATGAGCGGATTGGGCGAAGTGCCGAGCGCCATGATCACCGAATCGGCTTCCAGCACAAATTCCGAACCCGGGATCTCCACCGGCCGCCTTCTGCCGCCGGCATCCGGCTCGCCGAGTTCCATGCGGATGCACTCCACGCCCGTAACATGGCCGTTTTCATCCGCCAGCACCCGCACGGGATTACAAAGAAGTTTGAACTCGATCTCTTCTTCCTTCGCGTGATGCACTTCTTCTTTTCGGGCGGGCATTTCCTCTTCACTGCGGCGGTAGATGATATAAACATGCTCCGCCCCGAGGCGCTTGGCGGAACGCGCCGCGTCCATCGCCACATTGCCCCCGCCGACCACCGCCACGCGAGCGGCTTTTTTGATCGGGGTATCATATTCTTCCAGATAGGCTTTCATCAGATTGATGCGGGTAAGGAACTCATTGGCCGAGTACACCCCGACACTGCCTTCCCCTTCGATCCCCATAAACATGGGCAGACCCGCGCCGGAGCCGATGAATACCGCATCGTACCCCATATCCATGATCTCATCGACCGAAAGCACTTTTCCGATCACCATATCGGTCATAATTTCCACGCCCATCTTGCGAAGCCCGTCTATTTCCGCCGCTACGATTCTTTTAGGCAGGCGGAACTCCGGAATGCCGTATACCAGCACGCCGCCGGGGGTATGGAACGCCTCGAAAATCGTAACCTGATACCCTAATTTCGCAAGATCGCCGGCGCAGGTCAGCCCCGAAGGGCCCGCGCCGATCACCGCCACTTTTTTGCCGTTCGGTTGAATGGCGGGGATTTCCCGCTCGCAGTTGGCCATATACCAATCCGCCGCAAAACGCTCTAACCGACCGATCCCGACACTCTCGCCCTTGATCCCCCGCACGCATTTCCCTTCACACTGGGATTCCTGCGGGCAAACCCTGCCACATACGGCGGGCAACGAACTGGTTTCACTGATTTTCTCATACGCGGCTTTAAAATCGCCCGCTTTGATGAGCGCGATAAATTCCGGGATCTGCACATTCACCGGGCAGCCCGAAACACAGGGGCGGTTTTTGCAATTCAAGCAACGCCCCGCTTCTTTCATTGCCATTTCCTCGGTATACCCGAGAGCAACTTCGTCAAAATTCTTATTCCGTACCAGCGGATCCTGTTCGGGCATCGCTGTTTTGTTGGGTGACAAATCAGCCATGAATATTTGCCTCCAATCTGCAAGCGTGATTTTCTTCTTCCTTATAAAAAGCATTACGGCGCATCAGTTCATCATAATCCACCAAATGCCCGTCGAAATCCGGCCCGTCCACACAGGCGAATTTCGTTTCGCCGCCCACGGTCACGCGGCATCCGCCGCACATGCCTGTTCCGTCGATCATAATGGGATTCAGGCTCACCAATGTTTTCACGCCGAACGGCTCGGTGGTTTTGGAAACGAATTTCATCATCGGGATCGGGCCGATCGCGATCACCAGATCATACCGATCCTGTTCCAGCAAGCGTTTTAACACCTCGGTCACAAATCCTTTTTCGCCGTAACTCCCGTCATCCGTGGTGATATGGAACCGGGTGGCGACCGCACGCATCTCCTCTTCCAAAATCACAATTTCTTTATTGCGGAATCCGGCGATCACATCGGTTTCCACCCCCATGTTGTGCAAGGCTTTGGCCTGCGGATACGCGATAGCACATCCTACGCCGCCGCCGACTACGATCGCCTTTTTCGGATTGCCGAACTCGGTCGGGCAACCGAGCGGCCCCACGCAGTCCGCAATCGCGTCGCCCACATTCATCGCGGCAAGTTTTTTCGTGGTAAAGCCCACGGTTTGAAAAATAATGGTCAGGGTGCCGGCCTCCCGGTCAAAATCCGCCACGGTCAGCGGGATGCGCTCGCCGAATTCATCCGTCCGCACGATCACAAACTGCCCCGGCTGCACCTTCCGCGCCACAAACGGGGCTTCCAGGGTAAGGGACGCCACCTGATCATTCAGGATTCTTTTTGCAACAATTTTATACACTTTTATTCCCCCAATGCGCTTTTCAGCGCCTCTGTTTGATCGGTTTGTTCCCACGGCAGAGAAAGATCGGTTCTTCCCATATGACCGTACGCCGACAGTTGCCGATAAATCGGTTTGCGAAGTCCCAGCCGGTCAATAATGGCGGAAGGGCGCAAATCAAAGACTTTGCACACCGCCTCGGCAATTTTCTCATCGCTCACTTTGCCGGTGCCGAAAGTATCCACCATCACGGAAACAGGCTGTGCCACGCCGATCGCATAAGCCAGTTGCACTTCGCATTTATCGGCGATCCCGGCCGCCACCACATTTTTC
Source organism: Oscillospiraceae bacterium (assembly GCA_902766855.1). Taxonomy (GTDB): domain Bacteria; phylum Bacillota; class Clostridia; order Oscillospirales; family Acutalibacteraceae; genus UBA737. The sequence goes on from CACXFE010000087.1 coordinate 5,511, forward strand.
GCCGCATAACGCGCCGCATAGGCCGCGCTGCGATCCACCTTGGTGGGGTCTTTCCCCGAAAAAGCACCGCCGCCGTGCCGGGCAAACCCGCCGTAGGTATCCACGATGATCTTTCTGCCGGTAAGCCCTGTATCGCCCTGCGGGCCGCCTACTACGAAACGCCCGGTCGGGTTAATGTAAACCTTTGTCCGATCGTCTAAAAGCGCCGCGGGGATCACCGGCTTGATCACCTGCTCCCAAATATCCTTTTTCAAGGTTTCCTGCGACACCTGCTCCTGATGCTGCGAAGAAACCACCACCGCGTCGATCCTCGTCACTTTGCCGTTGTCATACTCGGCGGTGACCTGCGTTTTCCCGTCCGGCCGCAGATACGGGAGCAGCCCGCTCTTGCGCACCTCTGTCAGCCGCTTCGCCATTTTATGCGCCAACGAGATCGGCAGCGGCATCAATTCCGGCGTATCATTACAGGCATAACCGAACATCATGCCTTGATCTCCCGCGCCATGAAGGTCGTAATCATCTTCCTTACCGCCTTTATATTCCAGCGAGCGATCCACCCCCATGGCAATATCGGGGGATTGTTTATCAATCGCCGTGACCACCCCGCAGGTGTGCCCGTCAAACCCCGCTTCGGGTGAATCGTAGCCGATTTCACAGATCGCATCCCGCGCGATTTGCGGAATATCGACCTGTGCGGTCGTGCTGATTTCCCCCATCACGGTCACAATCCCGGTGGTACAAAAGGTTTCGCATGCCACGCGCGCCATGGGATCGATTTGGAGTATTGCATCCAACACCGCGTCTGATATACGATCGCACACCTTGTCAGGGTGTCCCTCTGTGACCGATTCGGAAGTGAATAACATTTTAGCCATTTTAACTTCTCCTTTTTTACGCAATCAAAAAAAGCCGCTCCAAAAGAAGCGGCATTTCAACCTCATCTCTCGGATTATCCGCCGGAATTGGCACCTTAATATAAAATCAGGTTGCCGGGCATCACAGGGCCGGTTCCCTCCGCCGCTCTTGATAAGGATTTATTCAATTTATTCTATTTTATCATATCCGCCGGATTTGTCAACTGTTAATTTT
>CACXFE010000088.1 GCA_902766855.1 Oscillospiraceae bacterium
ATCCGCATTGAGTCCCGCATCCACGGCTCCCGCGGCATTCCGAGCGATTGGCGCGGCACCAAAGCACGAGGCGGCGGGATGATCCTCGATTGGGGGGTACACCTGATCGACCAGATTTTGCAGATCATCCGTGAACCCATTGTGCGCATCCACTGCACCGTCACCCACATCACCAACCGGGAAGTGGACGATGGATTCCGCCTTTCTCTGTTATTTGAAAGCGGAAAAACCGCTTATATTGAAGTAGGAACCTATAATTTTATCGCTCTGCCCCGTTTCTATATGCAGTGCAAACAAGGCACCGCCATCATTGAAGACTGGCAGAAAAAAGCGAAAATCGCCAAAATGAAAGCCTGGAATGAAAAGGATGTTCTGCCTGTGCAAACGGCGGCCGGTATTACCAAAACCATGGCCCCGCGGGACGAGATCACGCTTGACATCACCGAGATGGAACGCCCGGTCAGCGATGTGCATGATTATTACCGCAATTTCTGTGCCGCGTTGGACGGGAAAGAGGCTTCTCTCATTACCCACGCCGAAGTGCGGCGGGTCCTGCAAGTGATGGAAACGGCGTTCCGCTCGGCGGAAGAGGGGCAAACCATAGAGGTTTTCATTCCATGATCCGCCTTGCCACGGTCGGTACCAGCGCCATTACCGAGCATATGATCGCCGCCGTGAAGGAATCCGGCAGGTTTTGCCTGCAAACCGCCTTCTCGCGGGAGCCGAAGCGTGCCGCGGCTTTTGCCGAAAAGCACGGTTTTCATACGGCCTGTTCTTCCCTGCCCGCCTTGGCGCAAAGCCGGGAGATCGACGCGGTGTATCTTGCTTCCCCGAATGTTTGCCACCCGGCGCAAAGCCGCCTGTTTCTGGAAAACGGCAAGCATGTATTATGTGAAAAGCCGATTGTGACCGAAAGTGAACAATTTTCCGCCCTGCATGCCTTATCACAGAAAAACGGCTTGATTTATATGGAGGCGATCATGTCCCGCCACAGTGCCGGGCACGCGGTGTTAAAACAGGCGTTGGAGCGAATCGGGCGGATTGCGCTTGCCCGGTTTGATTTCTGCCAGCGTTCCAGCCGGTATGATCGTTTTTTACAAGGAAAGCCGGTCAATATTTTTGATATGTCTTTGGCGGCCGGTACCCTGATGGATTTAGGGGTATACTGTGTGTGGGCGGCGGTCGATCTGTTCGGGACGCCGCAAGACCTTTCCGCCACGGCTTCCTTTGCGGAAAACGGCGCCGATATGGCGGGTGCGGCCATTTTGGATTACAGGGCTTTCCCCGCGATTCTGACCTATGCAAAATCCGGCGAATCCGCCCTGCGATCCGAAATTATCGGAGATCACGGCACGATCAAACTCGCTTCCGTTTCTCAGTTCACCGGGATCACGCTGGTGCAAAACGGTGTGGAAACGCCGCTTCTCCCCTGTACCGACCGTATCGAAGTGATGCGAGGGGAAGCATCGCGTTTTGCGGATTATATCGAGCATCCCGATCGCACACGGGAAGATTACCGACAGGTATCCGATCTGACACGGCAGGTACATCGCCTGATGGATCAGATCAAGGCGAAAGCCGATATCCAATATTCGATAAAGGAGTATGTCATATGAAACTTGGAATTGTCAGTGCAATTTATGACGGGTTTTCATTTGAAGAAGCCGTCGAAAACGCGGTACAAAACGGATGCACCTGCATCGAAGTGGCTTGTTGGCCGCAAGGCAAGGCAGAGCGGCGGTATGCCGGCGTCAGCCATATTGATGTGGAGAACACTTCCCCCGAATATCTGGCTTACATTCAAGATTTTTGCAAGCAAAAAGGGATCACCATTTCGTCCCTTGCCTTTTATCCCAACCCGATGGACGGCAACCTTGCCAAACGGGAGGCTAATATCGCGCACTTGAAAAAAGTGATCCGGATGAGTTCTTTGTTAGGCGTCAATCTGGTGACCACCTTTATCGGGCGCGATCAGAACAAGACCGTGGAAGACAATCTGGAATTGTTCAAAGAAATCTGGCCCCCGATCATTCGTTTCGCCAAAGAGCAAGGTGTGAAAGTGGCCATCGAAAACTGCCCGATGCTGTTTGGCGCGGATCAGTGGCCGGGCGGGCAAAATCTGTTCACCACCCCGAAACTGTGGCGCAAAATGTTTGAAATCATCCCGGATGACAATTTCGGCATCAATTACGATCCCAGCCATTTCATTTGGCAGCAGATCGATTATATCAAACCGCTTTATGAGTTTAAAGACCGTATTTTCCATGTGCATTTCAAAGACATCAAACTGTATCCCGATAAACTCAACGATGTGGGGATCATGGCTTATCCGCTTGAATATATGAGCCCGAAACTCCCGGGGCTTGGGGATGTGAACTGGGGCAAATACGCCTCCGCCCTGACCGACATCGGGTATGACGGGTTTGCTTGTATTGAGATCGAAGACAAAGCCTTTGAAGGCTCGAAAGAGCGCATTTTGGATTCCGTTGCTCTGAGTTGCCGGTATATGCGGCAATTCATCATATAAAATAAAATTCAGGAGGAAATCAACATGGCAAATCTTGATTTGAACGACTTTTCCACCAACATGACCGAAGGCGAGCGCCAATACAGCGATAAAAAACTGCGCATCGGCGTGATCGGGATGGGCGGCATTGCCGGCTCACATCTTGACAGTTACAAAAAACAGCCCGATGTGGAAATTGTGGCGGCGTGCGACCTGATCGAAGGCAAATCCGAAAAATCATTGGAAAAGCACGGCATCACCGGCGTAAAATGCTTCACGGATTACAAGCAGATGATCGACACGGTGGCAATGGACGCGGTTTCGGTTTGTACTTACAACCGCACCCATGCGGAATGCACCATCTACGCGTTAGAGCATGGCCTGCATGTACTGCTTGAAAAACCGATGACGGTGACCTTGGAAGAGGCCGTTGCGATCCGCAAAGCGGAAAAGAAGAGCGGAAAGATCGTTTCGGTAGGATTCCAGCCCCGTTTTGACGCGAATATGCAAATGATCAAAAAGATCGTGCAATCGGGCGAACTCGGTAAAATCTTTTATGTGCAAACCGGCGGCGGCCGCCGTCACGGAATCCCGGTTTCGTGGTCGGAAACCTTTATCGAAGACGATAAGGCCGGCCTTGGCGCTCTCGGTGATATCGGCTGCTACTCGATCGATATGGTGATGAATGCGCTCGGCAATCCGAAGCCGCTTCGCGTCACCGGCGTGGCGACCGATTATTTCGGCAAGACTCCCGAAGCCTATGCAGAAGTCGGCAAACCGGAATGCGCTGAAAAATTCAGTGTTGACGACTTTGCTTCCGCTTATATCCGCTTGGAAGGCGATATTGTTTTAGACTTCCGTATTTCCTGGTATATGCATCTTGATACCACGGGCGACACCATCATAATGGGTACCAAAGGCAGCCTGCGCATTCCTTCCACCGAGTGTTGGAACGGCACCTTCAATAAACCGATGACGATTTATCGTGATGTTGCCGGCAGGCCGGTTCAGACCGAGATCCCGCTGATCCATTCTCCGGAAACTCCCACTTTGTTTGATAAGAAAATCCGCTCCTTCCTTGACGCGATCATCGAAGGGAAAGCCGCCCCGGTACCGACCGATCAGATCATCTACAACCAGGCGATTTTGGACGGGATCAGCCGTTCCAGCAAATCCGGGCACGAAGTGGAAATCGAAATTCCCGAAATTTGAAGGTGAGGTATTCGTATGAGTCGTTATGAATTTCCTATTGCTTTACAACTTTATTCGGTAAGGAATGAATTGAAAGCGGATTTTGAAGGCACCTTAAAGAAGGTCAAAGAACTCGGGTATGACGGTGTGGAATTTGCCGGATTATACGGGCACGGTGCCGAAGAAGTGAAAGCACTGTGTGATAAATACAATCTGGTGCCGATCTCCGCCCATGTGCCGCTGGCAGACATGATGAAAGATCCCGATTTGATCCGGGTTTATAAGCAAATCGGGTGTGCTTATGTGGTTATCCCGTATCTGCCGGAGGATCAGCGCCCCGGTCAGCCGAAATTTGAAGAAGTGATCAAAAACGCAAAAGTACTGGCGGAAAAAGCAAAAGCCGCGGGTATGAAACTGTGTTATCATAACCACGACTTCGAGTTTGTTAAGATCGGCGGAGAATATGCAATCGATATTCTGTATCGCGAAGTGCCGGATCTGATGCCTCAATTCGATACTTGTTGGGTCAAGGTAGGCGGTGAAAATCCGGCGGCGTATCTGCGCAAATATGCCGGCAGACAGGAAATCACGCATTTAAAAGATTTCGTCGGTTCCAAATCGGAAAATATGTACGCGCTCATCGGAATCGATGAAAACGAGAAAAAAGAATCCGCCGACAAATTTGAACTTCGTCCTCTCGGAAAAGGCGTACAGAACTTCCCCGAAATTTTAGACGCCGCCAAAGAAATCGGCATCAAATGGGTCGTGGTGGAGCAGGATGAGCCGAGCATGGGCAAAACCCCCATGGAATGTGCCGAGATCAGCATTGCTTATCTTAAATCGATCTTTTAAGTTCTTCCCACCGCACCCGGTATTCGGCCGGCGAAACCCCCATGATATTTTTAAACGCCCGGTTGAATGACCGAATCGTTCCAAAGCCGACATTTTCCGAGATGTCGGCTATTTTATTATTTTCTTTTTTCAAAAGCCGGCAGGCCTCTGTGACCCTGAGATTGTTGATATATTCGTTAAAATTGCGATTCAATCGTTGATTGATCATGTGAGAAATATAATACTTACTCACATGCAGTTTTTCCGAAACCGTGTCCAGTGTTAAATCCTCATTGTAATGGCGGGCGCAATAATCCAAAAGGTTGTAAAAGGTAGTGGATTTATCCCGGACGATCGTATGTAAAGGCACCTTTTGCAAGACCACGCTCATAATCAGTTGGAGGTATCCGCTGATTTCCATGTTGCTGTATTTTCCTCTGGCGGTATAGATCCCGTCAAGTAAAGTATTCAGATGCTCTTCCGGCGGGATGATGTTCTGCTCCGGCACACTGTTCACCATCTCATCCGTCTGTTCAAATAAGATGCTCGGAGAAAAAATGATCACCATAAATTCCCCGGTTTGCAGCGTTTCATAATAGTGGATCTGATTTGGAAAGGCGATGAACAGATCCCCCTTTTTTAAGGCGTAACTGTTTTTGTCCGCATAGGCCATGGTCTTCCCCCGGCGAACATAAACGATTTCAAATTCTTTGTGCATATGCGGCGTTCTGCCGAGGAACGGCTGTATCCCATAGTCCAGCGGCAAAATTTTATTTTCATATATGAAATCCACTTTCATCACCCATTTTGTACTATACCATACCTTTTTTTCTTTTTCAAGTCTTTCCGCCGTTCCGAATTTTTTTGAAAAGATCGTATTTTATACTTGACTTTGCCAATCTTTTGATTTATAATGTTAAAGTCGCTGATATGATGCTGCTATGGCTCAGTTGGTAGAGCGCGTCCTTGGTAAGGACGAGGTCACCGGTTCAAATCCGGTTAGCAGCTCCAAAAATCCCGAATGCGAAAGCGTTCGGGATTTTACTTTTTCACTATTCACTTTTCACTCTTCACTCTTCACTAAAATCGCATTCAGAATTTTTGGAAGTAAAAAGTAATAGTGAAGAGTTAAGAAGTATTGCAACTCCGCCGCTTTTATGATATGCTTGTGCTACAATAGGGACAAATTAGAGAAACCTTATAATTAAAGGGTTTTGCTGATTTAGTCCCATTTTTTTATGCCCA
>CACXFE010000089.1 GCA_902766855.1 Oscillospiraceae bacterium
ATTATTCTCATCATGAGCTTTCAGTCTGATAGTATTCTTGATGATCTTCTTATAGAGCGGATGCTTTACATTGTCTTCAATCGCGACAACCACGGTTTTATCCATTTTATCGCTGACAACTCTGCCCACTCTGGTTTTCCGAAGGTTTCTTTCGCTCATTTAGATATCCTCCCTCATTCTCATGCGTTAGCGCTGCCGTTTTTGATCTCGTTCTCGCGGATCACTGTCTTTACGCGGGCGATATCTTTCTTCACGGCAACAATGCGCATGGGATTATCGAGTTGGTTGATGGCGAGTTGGAAACGCAAGTGGAACAATTCCTGTTTTAACTTGCTCAACTGATCGTTCAGTTCGGGCAGGGTCTTTTGTCTGATTTCCGTTGCATTCATGCCTGCTCACCGTCCATTTCCTGTTTGTTCACAAACTTGCACTTGATCGGCAGTTTGTTCGCGGCAAGACGCATAGCCTCGCGCGCAAGTTCCTCGCTTACGCCGCCGATTTCAAACATCACTCGACCCGGCTTGACAACGGCCACCCAATACTCGGGCGAGCCTTTACCGGAACCCATGCGGGTTTCCGCCGGTTTTTCGGTGATCGGCTTATCGGGGAAAATTTTGATCCATACCTGACCGCCACGCTTGATATAACGCGTCATGGCGATACGGGCGGCTTCGATCTGATTGGAGGTGATCCACGCAGGCTCCAATGCTTGCAGGCCGTAATCGCCGTGCGTCACGGTCGTCCCGCGGGAAGCCGTGCCGGTTAAACGGCCGCGGTGTACCCTGCGGTATTTTACTCGTTTAGGCATTAACATCAGCGGGTTCCTCCTTCTTTTTTATTCTTGCGGTTATCAGCAAGAACCTCGCCCTTATAGATCCAGACTTTCACGCCGATCCGACCGTAGGTGGTGTTTGCCTCGGCAAAGCCGTAGTCAATGTCCGCCCGCAGTGTTTGAAGCGGGATGGTTCCTTCATGATACTGTTCGCTTCTCGCAATTTCCGCGCCGCCGAGACGACCCGAAACCTGCGTTTTGATTCCCTTCACCCCAAGGCGCATGGCTCTGCCCATGGCAAGTTTCATGGCGCGGCGGAAGGAAATACGCTTTTCTAATTGTGCCGCGATATTCTCGGCAACCAGCAGTGCGTTGGCATCCGGGTTTTTGATCTCCACAATGTTGATGAAGACCGGTTTCCCCAGCATTTCCTGGCAGGTAACGCGGAGTTTCTCGATCTCGGCGCCGTTGCGGCCGATGACCATGCCCGGTTTTGCGCAGTGAATATGCAGCCTTACGCGCTTTGCATCGCGTTCGATTTCGATTTTAGCAATACCCGCAGAAAAAAGTGTTTTCTTCAAGTATTTACGGAGGTTGTAGTCCTCAACCAATGTATCACCGAAAACGCTGTCATTGGCAAACCAACGCGAGTCCCAGTTTTTAATGACACCCACACGGAACCCGTGCGGATTTACTTTCTGGCCCATAACTTAACCTCCTTCTTAAATTTCGCGTTCTTTCAGAACGATGGTGACATGGCTTGTTCTCTTCAAGATGCGGTGCGCTCTGCCGTGATCCTTCGGGCGGATTCTTTTCAGTGTCGGCCCGGGGCCTACAAAACACTCTGCAACATATAATCTTGAAACATCCATGCTATGATTGTTTTCCGCATTCGCTATGGCAGATGCCAAAAGTTTCTCCACATACTCGCAAGCGGATTTGGGAGTGAACTTGAGTATAGCCATCGCTTTGTCAGCATCCTGATTGCGGATCAGATCCAAAACGATTTTCACCTTGCGGGGTGAAATGCGGGCATATTTCAGTGTAGCCCTTGCTTCCATAGTGTAACTCTCCTTTCAGCCGCTTACTTGCCGGTCGTTTTTGAGCCGGCGTGACCTTTGAAGGTTCTGGTCGGCGCAAATTCACCGAGTTTATGACCAACCATATCTTCCGTGACATAAACCGGCACATGTTTCCGTCCGTCATGCACCGCGAAGGTGTGTCCGACGAAATCGGGGAATATGGTGGACGAGCGGCTCCATGTCTTTAAAACACGCTTTTCGCCGGCTTCGTTCATTTCCTGGACTCTTTTCAGCAACACAGGCTGTACATAAGGGCCTTTTTTAACGCTTCTTCCCATAATGATTCTCCTTTCGTCGGTTTATTTGCGGCGTTTCACGATATACTTATCGCTTGCCTTATGCTTCTGGCGGGTCTTATAACCGAGGGCGGGTTTACCCCACGGGGTAACCGGGCCCGGACGACCGATCGGGGATTTCCCTTCACCGCCGCCGTGCGGGTGATCGCACGGGTTCATAACAGAACCGCGAACCGTCGGTCTCCATCCCATATGGCGCTTGCGGCCGGCTTTTCCGTAATTGACATTGGCATGATCCGGATTGGATACCACGCCTACCGTTGCCATGCAGCTGGCCGGAACATTGCGCAATTCGCCCGAGGGCAAACGCAAAAGCGCCATGCCGTTTTCCTTGGCCATCAACTGGGCGGTGTTGCCCGCCGAGCGTGCAAGCTGCGCGCCTTTGCCGGGATAAAGTTCAATATTGTGCAGGAAAGTACCGACCGGGATATTGATCAGCGGAAGCGCGTTGCCGGGTTTAATATCGGCATCCGGGCCACTGACGATCACATCCCCGACTTTCAGATCCTGCGGAGCAATGATGTAGCGTTTTTCGCCATCTTCATACTGCACAAGGGCGATGAAAGCGGAACGGTTGGGATCATATTCCAAGGTAGTAACCGTTGCCGGCATGCCGAAACGCTCTCTCTTGAAATCGATCACTCTGTACTTTCTGCGGTTGCCGCCGCCTCTGTGGCGAACGGTGATCCTGCCGTAACTGTTACGGCCGGCGTTTTTCTTAATAGGTTCAAGCAGGCTTCTCTCCGGGGCAACCTTGGACAGACCGGAATAATCCATCGTGGTCATGTTGCGGCGACCCGGCGTAGTCGGCTTGTAAAACTTGATTGCCATTTGTTTCACTCTCCTATTTTGGCTTAGCGAAGCCCTTCGGGGCTTCATACATCACCGGAAATCTTAGATTTCCACGGTCTTTTCTTACATCAGACCGTCAAAGAATTCGATCGGTTTGGAATCTGCCTTCAAGGTAACGATGGCCTTTTTCCACGCGGGAGTATAGCCGCTGTAACGGCCCATTCTTCTCGCTTTTCCACGCACATTGACCGTGTTGACCTTCGCCACATCTACTTTGAACAGTTCTTTGACCGCCAAAGCGATCTCGATCTTGTTTGCATCTTTTGCGACTTTAAAGGTGTATTTCTTGTCGCCAATGCCCGTCATGCTCTTTTCGGTAATGACCGGAGCAATAATGATATCCTGTGCGGTTTTCATTATGCGTACACCTCCTCAAGTTTTGCCGCAGCACCCTTTACGATCACCAGCGTATCCGCGTTGATCACATCATAGGTGTTGATGGTGCCGACCTGTGCGGCTTTGGCGCCTGCGATGTTCGCAATGCTCTTGACTGCGAACGCATCGTTATTTTCCAGCACGATCAGTGCTTTTTTGCCCGCGCCGATCGCTTTCAGGCAATCCGCAACGACTTTGGTTTTGTAGGTTTCGAGTTTCAATTCATCCAATACGATGATGTCCCCCGTGAGCGCCTTGTCGGACAAAGCCGAAAGAAGCGCCAACCTGCGAACCTTCTTATTGAGAGTGTAGGAATAATCTCTCGGTTTCGGGGCGTGAACGATTCCGCCGTGTCTCCATTGCGGCGCTCTCGTGGAGCCCTGTCTTGCATGACCGGTTCCCTTTTGACGCCACGGCTTTTTGCCGCCGCCGGAAACCTCAGTCCGGGTCAGAGTGGATTGTGTGCCCTGACGCTGATTGGCAAGGTAATTCACAACCGCCATATGCATCACAACCGCGTTGGGTGTGATTCCGAAAACGGCGTCGCTCAGGGTGATTTCTCCCACGCTTTTGCCCGCCATATCGACTACTGCAAACTTCGGCATAACTTATACACTCCTTCCCTTAGGCTTTCACGCTGTCGAAAAGAACCACGATGCCGCCTTTGGGGCCGGGAACGGCGCCTTTCACAGCGATGATGTTCTTTTCCGCGTCAACCTTCACGACACTCAGATTCTGCACGGTTACGCGCTCGTTTCCGAGATGTCCTGCCATTTTCTTACCTTTGAATACTCTGGAAGGGCTGGAACAGGCGCCCAACGAACCGCCGTGACGGTGAACCGGGCCTGTACCGTGGCTTTCTTTCAGCCTGCCGAAGTTCCAGCGTTTGATCGTGCCCGCGTAGCCTTTCCCTTTGGAAGTGCCGCGTACATCGACCGCGTCGCCCTCGGCGAAAACATCCGCCTTGATGATGTCGCCCACATTCATGGCGCTGATGTCCTCAAAGCGGAACTCGCGCAGAACTTTCTTGGGAGCAACATCGCCCTTCGCAAAATGACCCTTGCGGGGCTTGTTTACCTTCGCGGCTTTCAGATCGCCGAAGCCTACCTGAACCGCTTCGTATCCGTCGTTCTCAACGGTCTTCTTCTGTGCGATCACACAGGGGCCCGCTTCGATCACGGTGACCGGAACGACATTACCGTTTGCGTCAAAAAGTTGTGTCATTCCAAGCTTTTTGCCGACAATACCTTTTTGCATTTTCTTTTCCTCCTATTGGTTATTGGTTGGTTGCCCAACATGACCTGTCCGCATGAAAATTAAAGTTTGATTTCAATTTCCACGCCGGCGGGAAGCTCAAGATTCGTCAGGGCTTCCACGGTTTTATTGGAAGGTCTGATAACATCAATGAGCCTTTTGTGCGTTCTCGTTTCAAACTGCTCGCGGCTGTCTTTATATTTATGAACAGCACGGAGAATGGTGACAACTTCCTTTTCTGTGGGAAGCGGCACCGGGCCTGACACTCTGGCGCCTGTGCGTTTAGCGGTTTCCACTATTTTTTCAGCGGACTGGTCGACAAGTGCGTGGTCATACCCTTTGATACGAATACGGATTTTTTCTTTCACTGCCATGTGAAATTCGCCTCCTTAAGTAGTTGGCGGGCAAAACTTACAACGCGCCGTGTTTTTCTTCGTGGCACATTATAAAACCGGCATTGCTGGGGTTACAGGCAATTCCGGACAGCGGATCGCTCCGCCGTTGAACCGCAGGCCGCAAGATCCTGCCGGTTCTCCTTGTTTTTTCGCCCGGTTTAAAATCGGACATACTCCGCGGAAATTTCCCGACTCGGTGGCCGGCCACCTCCCGCATCAACGCATGTTCACGCCATAGTCATACAGCGTGCCATAACATAGTATCACATTCAATGGGAAAATGCAAGCATTTTTTCAAAAATTTTCAAATTTTTTTCTGCACGCCCAAACCACCGCTATATTATATATAATGTAGGGTATGGCTTTTTTCAGTGAAAAATAAAAGTCGGGGTAGAAATTTCCGGCCGAATCGTTTATACTATATATGATATATAATAATCGGAAAGGATGATTTCCATGAAAAAAGGTTCCGTGGTTTTGATCGGCGTGCTTGCCGTGATCGTATTGCTCGTGCTGGCATTGGTGGGCACTTATAACGGGTTGGTCACACAAAAAGAAGCGGTACAAAAAGCGCAGTCACAGATTTCCACCCAATTACAGCGCCGGGCTGACCTGATCCCCAATTTTGTAGCCACTGTGAAAGGGTATTCCGACTATGAGCAGAAAACCTACACCGCCGTGACCGAGGCGCGCGCCGCGGTGGCAAAAGCTTCCACCGTGCAAGAGCAATCCGCCGCGAACGACGAACTGAACCGCGCCATTTCCGTGTGGGTGAACGCCGTGACCGAGGCTTACCCCGATCTGAAAGCCAGCGAACAGTATATCGCGCTGGAAACCGAACTGGCCGGCACCGAAAACCGCATTGCCGTGGCACGGAAAGATTATAACGACGCCGCCGAATCCTACAATATCGCCGTCAAGCGGTTCCCCCGCAACCTGATCGCCGGGATGTTCGGGTTCGGGCAGGTAGATTATTTTGAATCACAGGCGGGCACCGAAAGCGTTCCGCAAGTGAGTTTTGATTGATGAAACGGCGTTGCTGTCTGCTCGCCCTGATCGGGGTGATCCTCTGCCTGTGCGGCGTTTTTGTTTCGGCGGCAGATTACCCTTCCCCGACCGAGCGTTTCTTTGTAAACGATTTTGCCGGCGTGATCGAGCCGGAAGCGGAAGACGAAATTTTTTCCCATGCGGCGGCCTTGTACCAAAAAACCACGGCGCAAGTTGTGGTGGTGACCGTGCATACGCTGAATGGGGAAGAGCCTGCCGATTACGCGCTCAACCTCGGCAGAGAATGGGGCATAGGGCAGAAAAAGGAGAATAACGGCGTGGTGGTTTTGCTGGCGGTAAGCGAGCGGCAAATCTACATTGCCGTAGGCTACGGGCTGGAAGGCGCCCTCCCCGACAGTAAGACCGGCCGCATCATCGATGTGTACGGGTTGGACGATCTGCGCGAAGGCGACTTTTCGGCCGGCTTGCTTGCGATTTCCAAAGCCGTGATCAACGAAATTTATCCCGAATACGGCCAAACCCCGGAGGAAGATTATGTCCCGATCGACGAAATCGACCCGTCGGAGGAATCTTCCGTTATGGATTCGGTGATTTCCTGGATCATTCTGCTCTTGATCGTTTTTTTGTTTTTGAGAAGGCGCAGATTCTTCCGGCCGCCCTTCCCCGGCTCGTTCGGCGGGGGCTTTTTCGGTGGCGGCGGTTTTTCCGGCGGCTCTTTCGGCGGCGGTTCCTCCGGCGGCGGATTTTCCGGCGGGGGTGGCTCGTTCGGTGGCGGCGGCGCCGGGCGCGGCTTCTGATGTTCCGTGCCCCGCACATTCCCGCCCGCAACCCTTGCATTTTCACATTTCAGAGGTGAATGAACTTGGCAGACTCCCACCGCCAAAAAGATTACGGCGATTATTTTGAAAAACTGGAACAGCGCCTTTCCGGGAGAGAGCAGCCCGCTCCCGCCCGGCCGAAAGCCGCGCCTGTTCCGGCTAAAAAAAGCAAACGGTTCCGCGTGATCCGTATCCGGCCGATCGCCTTATTCGGGTTGCTCTTTTTGGTGCTTCTGTCGGTGGTGCTGATCCCCCTGCTATCCGCACTAAAAGGGGAAACCAAAGCCACCGCCCCTTCCCCGGCACAGGCGCAGACCTCCTCTCTGCCGAAAGAAAGCAATCCCGCCGCACCGTCGGTCACCTTTTCGGAAACCGATCAGACCGTTCCGGCGCCCGCTTCAAACGACGCGGAAAGCCTGCTGATGGCGGAAATCGACTCCGGCCATATCGTGACCGCGCGAAATCCTCATAAGCGGATGTCCCCCGCTTCCACCACCAAAATCATGACCGTGCTGACCGCTTCTGACCTGATCACCGATTATGATGATGTTTTTGAAATGACGATTGAGATCACCGACGCGATGTATCTGGCGGAAGCCACGGTGGCGGGTTTTTCCGCGGGCGAGCGGGTGACCGTGCTTGACCTGATGTACGGCACGATCCTGCCGTCAGGCGGGGACGCGGCGCTCGGGCTGGCGATAAAATTAGCCGGCAGCGAAGCGGCTTTTGCCGAAAAGATGAATCAGAAAGCGGCGGCGCTCGGGCTGACCGGCTCCCACTTTGTCAATGTAACCGGGCTTTACCATGCGGATCACTATACCACCGCATACGATCTGGCGGTCATTCTCTGCGAAGCCCTGAAAGACCCGGTGGTCAAAAAAGTGCTTTCCACCTACCGCTACACCACCAAAGCCACCGCCCAACACCCGGACGGAATTGAACTTTCCGCCACTTTATTTGATTATATGTACGGTACAGAGCCGGAAACCGCCACCATTTTGGGCGGCAAAACCGGGTTTGTGAACGAATCCGGCTATTGCATCGCCTCATACGGGGCGAATAACGCCACCGGCAAGGAGTATGTTGCCGTGACGCTGAAAAACTCCGGGCGATGGCCCGCGTTTTACGGACAAATTGATCTTTATAAAGACTTTGCAAAATAAATTTGCAAGACGCTCGCAAATTTTCTTGACAAGAGTGCACCCCCTGTGGTATACTAATTTGCAAATAAGTTGCAAATTGTTTGACCAAGGGGGTTTTTCCATGAAAAAGGTTTGCATCATGTGTTTTTGTTTGCTGTTCTTGCTCGGCGCCGCCGCGGGGTGCGGCTCGCCTTCCGGCCTGTCTTCCGCCAAAGTGAATATTGTCGCCACGGTTTTTCCGCTTTATGACTGGGTGCGGGAACTCACAGCCGGCGCGGACGGCGTGGAGGTGACCTTGCTGTTGGATAACGGCGTGGATCTGCACAGTTATCAACCGACCGCCGATGACATTTTAAAAATTTCCACCTGTGATCTGTTTGTATTTGTGGGCGGAGAATCCGACGACTGGGTGGAAGACGCGCTGAAAGAATCCGTCAACAAAAACATGGAGACCGCCGATTTGCTGGCGCTCCTCGGAGAAAACGCGAAGGCGGAAGAACATGTGGAAGGGATGGAAGAAGAACACGGGGAAGAAGACGCGCACGAAGAGGATGAAGAACCTGAAATCGACGAGCATGTCTGGCTCTCCCTGAAAAACGCCGCGTTTTTTTGCCGGCAACTGACAAAGCGGCTGGAAAAACTTGACGGCCAAAACGCTTCCCTCTACCGCGCCAACCGGGACGCCTATCTCGAAAAACTGGACAAACTGGACGAACACTATCACGCCGCCGCGGAAAACGCGAAGATGAAAACGCTGATCTTTGCCGACCGTTTCCCCTTCCGCTATCTTACGGATGATTACGGGCTTTCCTATTACGCCGCGTTTGCGGGTTGCTCCGCCGAAAGCGAAGCCAAATTCGAAACGGTGATTTTCCTTGCGAAAAAGGTGGACGAACTGGGGACCGGCTGTGTGCTGCAACTGGAAAGTTCAGACGGCTCTCTTGCCCGCACCGTGGTGCGGAACACCGCGGCAAAAAATCA
>CACXFE010000090.1 GCA_902766855.1 Oscillospiraceae bacterium
AATTATCGAGAATTATGAAGAATTATAAAGGGTTATTTAATCCAACGGCTTCATCGTCGGGAACAAGAGAACATCGCGGATGGAAGCACTGTCTGTCAGTAACATCACCAATCTGTCCACCCCGAAACCGAGCCCGCCGGTGGGCGGCATGCCGTATTCCAGCGCAGTCACATAATCGTAATCCACTTCCGCCTTACTCTCCGGCTCTTCCGCCTTTTTCGCGGCCACCTGCCGTTCAAAACGCTCTTTCTGATCGATCGGATCGTTCAATTCACTGAATGCGTTGCCGAATTCCATCGCATTGATAAAATATTCAAACCGTTCGGTAAAGGCGGGATCGCCCGGTTTCCGCTTGGCAAGCGGGCTGTTTTCCACAGGATAATCATAAATAAAAGTCGGTTGAATGAGTTTGTCTTCTACAAACGCGTCAAACAATTCTGCCAGCACGGTGCCTTTGGTCGCATTCTCCGGCACTTCCACATGCAGTTCTTTGGCGCAGCGGCGCGCGTCTTCATCGCTCTTCCAATCGGCATAATCAGCCCCGGAATACTTTTTCACCGCTTCCACCATGGTCAACCTTTCCCAATGTCCCATATCAATGTCAACGCCTTGATACCGGATCACCATGCCGCCGCAAACCTTTTGCGCAAGCAGTTTATACAGTTCTTCCACCAGATCCATCATTCCGGCATAATCGGTAAACGCCTGGTACAGTTCCACCGTGGTGAATTCCGGATTATGCTTGGTATCCATGCCTTCATTACGGAAAATCCTGCCCACTTCATATACACGGTGCATCCCGCCTACGATCAGCCGCTTTAAGTATAACTCGGTTTCGATCCGCAAATACATATCCATATCCAGTGTGTTGTGATGGGTTTTAAAAGGACGCGCCGAAGCGCCGATTTCCAGCGGCACCAAAATCGGGGTGTCCACTTCGGTGAAACCCTTTCCATCCAGATAATTCCGGATTTCTTTGAGGATCAGGGATCGCTTATAAAAAGTGTCTTTCACTTCCGGGTTGACGATCAGATCCACATAACGCTGACGATACCTGGTATCGGTATCTTTCAACCCGTGAAATTTTTCGGGAAGCGGCAAAAGGGACTTGGAAAGCAGTTCCACCGATTGCGCATGTACCGAGATCTCCCCAGTTTGTGTTTTAAAAACAAAACCTTCTACCCCGATGATATCGCCGATGTCCCACTTTTTAAAGGCGGCATAGGATTCTTCGCCCACATCGTCCCGCCGGACATACAACTGAATGCGGCCCTGCCCGTCTTCAAAACCGACAAAACTGGCTTTTCCCATAATGCGGCGGGCGATAATACGCCCCGCAAGCCGCACGGTTTTTCCTTCATATGCCTCATAATCCGATTTGATCGTAACAGCGTCACAGTTAAAATCGTATTTCGTGACCGTATAAGGATCCTGCCCCGCTGCTTTAAGCGCGGCAAGTTTTTCTCTTCTCATCTTTAAAATTTCATTCAGTTCCTGCTCGGGACTGGCGCTGATTTGTGCCATAAGCCGCTCCTTTCCGCCCGAAAGGGCAGATTATTTTGAAATGCCTAATATTTTCAACTTGATTTCGCCGCCGGGGGTTTCCACAAAAACCTCATCACCGATTTTTTTGCCTAAAATCGCTTTGCCGACAGGGGACTCATCGGAAATCTTGCCGCCGCGAGGATCCGCCTCGGTAGAGCCGACCACCCGGTATTCGCATTCATCGCCGTATTCTTCGTCCAACACTTTGACTTTGACGCCCACCACCACGGTTTTCGCGGCACCTTTCACACCGGAAATAATTTCCACATTTTTGAGCATGGCTTCAATTTCCACGATGCGCGCTTCGATTTTGGCTTGCTCGTTTTTTGCTTCATCGTATTCGCTGTTTTCGGAAAGGTCGCCATAACCGCGAGCAACTTTGATTTTTTCAGCAATGTCTGCCCTGCCGGTTGTTTTCAGGTATTCCAATTCTTCTTCGAGTTTTTTGAGGCCGTCGTCGGTAATCTTAACTGCTTTTGCCATTTCAAAAACCACCTTTTATATATTCGAACACATAGTTATAATATCTATTATAAGATTATTTCTTTATTATGTCAAGAATTAACTGATTTAAAATTTTTTTATAT
>CACXFE010000091.1 GCA_902766855.1 Oscillospiraceae bacterium
AATGGAGCAATAAGAAAATTGATACCATATTTTGCTTTCTACTTGTAAAGTTGAGCAAAATATGGTATTATTCTATTATATTAAAAATGCACCGGGGTGATAAACGGTGTTCAAAAAAGGGGATAGCGCCGTTGCGGGTTTCCTGATCGTTGCCGTTTTGGTTTCGGCGGTGGCGGTGTTTCATTTTGCAGCAGCCGGGCGCACGGTGGTGATCCGCCGGGATGAAGAAATTTTGTACGAAGGCTCGCTGTATGAAAATAAGGAAATTCAAATGGAAGGCAATACGGCGGTGATCGAAAGCGGCACCGTGCGGATGCGGTGGGCGGATTGCAAAAATCAAATCTGCGTGCGGCATCCCGCCATCAGCAAAAGAGGCGAAACCATCATTTGCCTGCCGCATCGGATCGTGGTGGAAATCAGGTGAAATATGGCTAAAAAAGTGGCGCTGTACGGGCTTCTCGCTTCGATTTGCCTGGTACTCGGTTTTGTGGAAAGCAATATTGCCTTTTTCCCCGCAGTGCCCGGCGTAAAACCGGGACTTGCCAATTCGGTGGCATTACTGCTGGTTTTTCGCGGGGATTGGAAAGGCGCTTTTGCCGTCAATATCAGCCGGATTTTGTTATCGACCCTGCTGTTTTCCACCCCGTTTGCCCTGGTTTTTTCTCTCAGCGGCGGGATCGCTTCCTTATCGGTCACGGCATTGCTGGCAAAATGCAAACACTTTTCCGCCATCGGCTGCGGTATCGCGGGCGCCGCGATACATAACCTCGCGCAATTAACGGCGGCACAGTTCTTTTTCGGCGCCGGGGTGTGGGGCTATCTTCCCTTTTTACTGTTGGCGGCCCTGATCAGCGGCGGGCTGACCGGGGGCATTGCCCACGGCATCATGAAAAAGATGAATTTTTAACGAACAGGATAGGACAGGTGAACTCAATGTGCGGTTTTACAGGCTTCACAAATCGAATTAAGGACGACGGAACCGTCCTCGGCAAAATGATGGATCGCATTGTGCATCGCGGGCCGGACGCCGCCGGGCAATTTGTTGATCAGGATATTGCGCTGGGCTTTCGAAGATTAAGTATCATTGATCTGGCGGAAGGCGGGCAGCCGATGTTCAACGAAGATCAATCGCTGGTGCTGGTTTTTAACGGCGAAATCTATAATTTTAAAGATCTGCGGGCGGAATTGGAAGAAAAAGGACACACTTTTGCCAACCATTCCGACAGTGAGGTGCTTTTGCACGGTTTCGAAGAATGGGGAGAAGACATGGTTCCCCGGTTGCGCGGGATGTTTGCCTTCGTGATTTTTGACCGGAAAAACCGTTCCCTCTTCGGGGCGCGCGATCCATTCGGGATCAAGCCGTTTTATTATACTTTCATGGGGGAAAGTTTCCTGTTCGGATCGGAGATCAAGTCCTTTCTCGATCACCCCGATTTTCGCAAGGAACTGAATGAAGACGCGCTCGCCCATTACCTTTCCTTCCAGTATTCCCCGACGGAGGAAACTTTTTTCAAAGGCGTTTATAAACTGCCGCCGGCACATTTTTTTGTTTTGAAAGACGGAGAAATGCAAAAAACACGGTATTTCCGCCCGAATTTCTCCCCCGAGCAAGGGGTGCTGGAATATTTTGCCGATCTGACCGATCAAACGGTGCGGGAATCGGTGGAAGCACATAAAATCGCCGATGTGGAAGTAGGATCCTTCCTGTCAAGCGGGATCGATTCCAGTTATATCGCCGAAGCCGCCAAAGTGGATAAAACCTTCACCGTAGGGTTTGAAAGCCCGGATGGCGACCGTTATAATGAAATCGGGTATGCCAAAAAATTTGCCGATACCATCGGGGTGGAAAACATTGCCAAGGTGATCACACCCGAAGAATACTGGGGCGCTTTTCCGAAAATTCAGTACCACATGGATGAACCGCTGGCCGATCCGGCGGCGATCGCCTTATATTTCGTCAGCAAACTGGCGAGCGAGCATGTGAAAGTTGTCATGTCCGGCGAAGGGGCGGATGAGTTGTTCGGCGGTTACCGCATTTATCAAGAGCCGATCACATTGACCGCATATGATAAAATCCCCTTCCCGATCCGCCGCGTGATCGGCCGCCTTTGCGAGCATCTCCCGCAGAAGCACGGCATCAATTATCTGGTGCGCCGCGGCAAAACGATCGAAGAACGCTTTATCGGCAACGCTTCCATTTTCAGCGTGAAGGAGCGGAACGCCCTGTTAAAGAGTGAAACCGCGAAAAAAGCGGCCACTCCCCGGATGCTGTGCAAAAAGTATTACGACGAAGTGAAAGATAAAGACGATATTACCAAGATGCAGTACCTGGATATTCATATGTGGCTGATGGGAGATATTCTGTTGAAAGCGGATAAAACGAGTATGGCCAATTCTTTGGAATTGCGCGTTCCGTTTTTAGATAAGAAGGTGCTGGAACTGGCACAAACCATTCCGCTGGATTGCCGGGTGAATACCAAAACCACCAAACTGGCTTTGCGGAAAGCGGCGGAAAAAACCCTGCCCCGCGTGACCGCCGAAAAAGATAAACTGGGTTTCCCGGTCCCGATTCGGGTGTGGTTGAAAGAAGACGGGTATTATAACACCGTAAAGCAGGCCTTTTTGAGCGAGGCGGCGGAAACCTTTTTCCACACCGACCAACTGGTGCAGTTGTTGGACGCGCACCGTGCCGGAAAAGCCGATTACAGCCGCAAAATATGGACGGTGTATACCTTCCTTGTGTGGTATCGGCAGTTTTTCGAAACGCAAAATGCATAAAAGGAAGTTTAGCGGCAAGGAGTGATCCTTGCCGCTAATTCTATGTCAAAACTCTAAAACCTATACCAATCAACTTTAACATATTGCATCCTGCCTTGTTTTTTGATATACTATAAAAGTAGCAAATTAACACTTTTAATTTGAAATGTCAGAATTGTAGAAATAATTAACAGATGGTATTCCTTAAAAAGAATATACAAATATCTTGGCATAAGCAGAAATACGGTTTTCAAGTGGATCGATCATTAAAATTTGTCTGCACATAAAACGGGCAAACAATGGAAATTCAAAATTGATGAAGTTGATAACCAGATTAAACCCGATGCTTTTGCCGACTAGCAAGAAAGGCATATATATGGGATTGTTTTCTAAAGTTTTTAAAAAGAAAGAAACGATAGCAAATAGCATCACGGATAATATGTCATTTGAAAGCCCCGAATGTCAAGACTTGTGGAACTTAAAGGTTTATATGGATACCATATTATCACAAAACCGCTATATTGCAAAAAGTGAATATCGTGCAAAGTTACTTGACGGAAAGAAAACTGTTGAGTATTTTGGTGTGCTTCAAAACAGTCAATTGTTAAATGCTTTTTGCAAAAACAATGGTTTCTCGCTTTCTGTTGTTGAAGGGGCATTATTAAAATACATAAATTTCGAAGCCCTTATAGACGAACATAATGAGTCTTTTGTTCGCCGTGCGATGAACGAAGAACAACGCTATTTAGATAATATTCTTCGTGAGGTCGATCCCCAAATTAAATTGGATGATGATCAACGCCGTGTTATTCTGACAGACGAAGATTATTGTCTTGTTATTGCTGGCGCAGGTGCGGGCAAAACCACTACTGTTGCGGCAAAAGTTAAATATTTGGTTGAGAAAAAAGGTATAGAACCTTCTCAAATACTTGTTGTATCTTTCACTAATAAGGCTGTTCAAGAACTTCAGGATAAACTGAATCGAGATTTAGCGATAGATTGTCCTATTGCCACTTTTCATTCAACCGGAAATGCTATATTGAGAAAGCAGTCATCGGAAAAACTTAATATCGTTGATTCTTCCAAGCTGTATTTTGTTTTACAGGATTATTTCAAAAGTTCCATATTGAAGAACGAAAGTCTTGTAAATAACTTGATAATGTTTTTTGCTTCGTACTTTGATGCTCCGTATGAAGGTGAAAACATCAATAGTTTCTTTAATAAAATTGCAAAGTCGAATTTTGCTACAATGCGAAGCGATCTCAACGAGTTCAAACAACAAGTTATTGATATTCGTACAAAAAAATCTGTTACAATTCAAAGTGAAGTAATGCGTTCCTATCAAGAGGTGGAAATTGCAAACTTCTTGTATTTGAATAACATCGACTATGAATATGAGCCAATGTATAAGTATGATATTCTTTTTTCAAAAAAGCCCTATACTCCTGACTTTATTATTCGGCAAGGCGATAAAGTTGCATATATTGAACATTTCGGCATTACGCAAGATGGTAAAAACGATCGCTTTAGCGACGATCAGCTTGAAGCCTACAAAAAAGCTATAAATGATAAAATCAACCTACACAGGCAGCACGGTACAAAACTTATATATACCTTTTCGCAGTATTCTGATCGTAGATCTCTCTTGGAACATTTGCAAGAAGAACTGGAAAATAACGGTTTTGAGTTGCATCACCGTTCCAACAAAGAGGTAATGGAAAAACTTGTATCCACCGAAGAAAACCGTTACATAAGAAAACTTGTCAATCTGATATGTCGCTTTATTACAAACTTCAAAACAAATGGCTTTACCGCGGATGACTTTAGCCGTATGTACCATTCTACTCAAAATGTGCGTACAAGACTTTTCTTGGATATTTGCAACGATTGTTATTTGGAATATGAGCGCTATTTAAAAGAAAACAATGCCGTTGACTTTGAGGATATGATAAACGAATCTGCACGGGTTCTCCGAGAAATCAAAGAAATGAAAAAGAAACTGGATTTCAAATATATTATCGTAGATGAATATCAAGATATTTCTCGACAAAGATTTGACTTGGTAACAGCCTTATCGGAAGTTACCGATGCTAAAATAATTGCCGTTGGCGATGATTGGCAATCAATTTATGCATTTAGCGGGTCCGACATAACACTTTTTACGAAGTTTGAAGAGAAAATGGGATATGCCAAACTTTTGAAAATAGTAAAGACCTACCGTAACTCACAAGAAGTAATTGATATTGCAGGCAACTTCATTCAGAAAAACGAAGCACAAATTACAAAAGAATTGAAGTCTCCTAAAAACATCATTGATCCTGTTATTATTTACACTTATGATGGTAGTCGCAAAAAACCGAATGCCGATAATAAAAGCGGTGCAAATTACGCATTTGCACACGCTGTCGAAGTTGCTCTCGAACAAATTATTGAATTTAATAAAAAGGAAGGAAAATCCGAAGATTCTTCTATACTATTGCTTGGTAGATTTGGATTTGACGGCGATAATTTAGAAAAATCCGGTTTGTTTGAATACATTGATCGAGGAAGTAAACTTAAAAGTGTAAAATTTCCGAAACTTAACATCACATTTATGACCGCTCATGCCTCTAAAGGCTTGGGATACGATAATGTTATTGTTGTAAATGGACGCAATGAAACATACGGTTTTCCTTCGAAAATAGAGGACGATCCTGTTCTCGCATTTGTAATCAAGAGCGATCGTTCCATTGATTATGCGGAAGAACGCCGCTTGTTTTATGTTGCAATGACGAGAACTAAAAACCGTGTTTATTTTATAGCACCCGAACAAAACCCGTCTGAGTTCTTGCTTGAAATAAAACGAGATTACAAGAATGTAGTTCTTCGTGGTGATTGGAGCGAAGAACCGCCGCAAAATAATATCGCAAAGAAAACTTGTCCCATCTGCGGCTATCCTATGCAATTCCGCTATAAGCACGCATACGGTCTGCGTTTGCACATTTGTACAAATGAACCAGAAGTGTGTGGATTTATGACCAATGAGTATAAAGCGGGAAAACTCTCTATTTTGAAATGCGACCAGTGCAGAGATGGCTATCTTATTGTTAAACCGGGAAAAGAAAATAATTATTTCCTTGGTTGCACCAATTATAAAAAAGATGGTACTGGATGCGGGAAATTCATAGCGCCAAAATTGTATTATGAAATGTTCAAGATCGATCCTGATCCCGCACCTGCAAAAGAATTTCCTGCTACAATATCTAAAGTATCGGCACAAACTCAAGTTGTAAAATCTCAACCTCGTCACGAAAAAAGCGAGGTAATTAAGCGAGCAAACATTAAAGCGGTTATATTCGAAGAAAACGATTTGAATGATGTTGTTTATACCGTTTTGCAATGTCTCTCTCATATTAGTGAAAAGCGGTATTATGGCATAAATGTTTTAGCAGATGTACTTCGCGGTGCAAACAGCAAGCGTATCACAGATGCCAAATTGGACAAGTTGCCGGAGTACGAAAAGCTAAAAAGAGTTCGTCGTGATGATTTAATCACCATTATAGAATGGCTGATTGAAAACCATTTTATATTGAAAACAAAACATCCTACATATCCGGTGCTTCACCCAACTTATGAGGGCATGCATTATGATGAAACTATCACGGCCAATAAACTTAAAAAGCTTTTTGAAAGATTAAATTCTTAATAGGTCAGGAAATGCTATCTGGCTAATTCTAAAGGCTTAATACCTGCTGATATAATCAACAAAATCAGATCAAAAAACGATATTGTTAATTATATCTCATCAAAACAACTACAACCAGAGGGGATTACATGACGGCTAAAAATTTAATCTACCACATTTCACACCCGAAAGCAATCTTTTTTAAACACCCCGCGGAGAGCGCGCGCCGCTCCCCACGGGGTGCTTTTACAGTGTGATTTCTTTCATTTCGTCATAATGCCCGAAATGGCAATACAGCAAGCGGTTGGGCGTGACGATATAAAAGATTTTTCCCACATAAAGCCCGCGCGCGTCCCATTCATCCTGATCGACCGGGATCACCGCCCGGCGGACGAACGCGTCGTTCTCCACCGAGTAGAGGAAATACCGCAGCCCTTCCTCATGATAGGCGGGGAAACCGATCAGATTTTGATTGGCGTCTACCAAGCAGGCTTTATGGTTATACAGCGCGTCGGAATAATACGCGTCCACATCGGTTTTATGGCTTTCGGTCACCTTGGCGGGATCGCTGATATCGAAAAAGGAAAGTTTCATTTTATCCGTTCTGCCGGTCGCCTCGTCGGCATTGCGGCCGATCCCGAGCAACCGCCCCCCGCCGAAGGGGAACAGGAAATCCGAAAAGCCGGGGATCTTCAAACTGCCGATGATTTTCGGGGCGGCGGGATCGCTGACATCCACGCTGAACAACGGATCGACCTGCCGGAAGGTTACAAAATACGCCATATCCCCCATGAAGCGAACCGAGTAAACCCGCTCGCCCGGGGCAATGCCCGTGATCGCGCCGACCTGTTTGAATTCGCCATTCAGCACCACCAGCGAATTGACCGTTTCGCCCGATACTGCCCCGCCGGAAACGGTCTCGCGGTAGGCCGTGGTGACAAAGCGGAAATATCCCTTGTATTCATCCATCGAGAACTGATTGAGCAAACTCCCCTCGATCTCGCCCGAGGCGCGCAGGGTGATCGCCCCGTCCCCGATGCTGAACCGCACGATTTGGGTTTTATCCCCGCTGCCGCCCCCGTAAGAGTACCCGGCGGTCACCAGGTTATCGGTATTGCAGTACACCGTGAAACTGCCGCCCAAAACCGATTTGGTATCAAACAGCGCGCCATCTTCGATTTGGTAGCCGCACACCACCGTATACTGGGGCATTTCGCAATGGTCGTACACGCAAATGCTCTCCGCCGGGACCGCCGCGCTCTCCTTGCCGCACTGCACCGAAGGCACATAGGTGGCATGGTCGCCCTTGCTGACGCCGTTCACATCCACATTGTAGCAGGAAACCACATACAGCGCCCCGTCGATCAGGCGGGAATCGGTATACGCCCCGCTTTGCTCGTTCCGGATCAGTTCTTTCGGGTTTTTGCGATCGGAAAGATCATACACTTCTATCCGGCAGGCGGCGCTCCCGCCGATCCCATCCTCCGCCACGCCAAACAACCGGCTATTCCCCCGGTTTGGATACGCCGTATGCAGAAGGATCAGCCGGTCGCCGCTGACATACAGTTCGGTATCCCCCGCGCCGTAGGTGTTATCCAGCGGGATCATGCCGATTCTTTCGGGCGTGGCGCCGCGCACATCAATGATGCGCACCCCGTTGCCCTGCTCCTTCGTTGTACAAAGGCTGTAAAGATACTTCCCGTCGGTCTTGACAACATCGGCCTCATCCACCCCTTCCACCTGTTTGGTGGTTTCGGAATGATCGGCGGCAGCGGTTTCCGCCTCGTCCACTCCCGTGGCAACCACGCCGTTTTCCGATTGGGGATATGCGACGGCAATGTCCGTATTCTCGGCGGTGGAAGATTTATACGCAATACCGGGAAGGAAATTCCTCGCGCGATCCCACACCGTGGGGACAAACGCTTTGATCGCGTCATACACCTCGCCGTAACTCGCCGCGGTATTCACGGCGGTAAAGGACAAGGCGGTGCGTTTGGCGCGCCGCGTACCCACTGCAAAACCTACGGTAAAAATCAGCACGGCGCAAAGCGCCAGCGCCACCGCGTTGCGCAAAAGGTGGGCACGGGGCTTCCCGCCGGCGGGGCGCTCCCCTTCCCGCAATTTTGCCCGCACGCGGCCCTTGATATATCCATCCGGCTTGATTTGCTCGATCTGCTTTTGATATTCATCCTGAAAACTCATCATTCTTCCTCCCTGATGATTTCTTTGAGGAGGGCGCGCGCCCTGAAAAGCCATGTTTTCACGGTGGAAGGGTGCGTGTGCAGCAACTCCGCCATTTCCTCTACCGAATAGCCCTGATAATAATGAAGATGCACCGCCGTGCGGTATTTCAGCGGAAGATTCAACACCGCGCCGAGTACATCCCGCCCCTCTTCCGCCGGGGCGGGCAGGTCTTCCTCCAGCCCTTCGGTTTTGCGGAACCACGCCGAGCCAAGCAGGCTTTTACTGCAATTCACCGTGATCCGGATCAGCATGGCTTTCACATGCTCTTCACTTTCCATGCTGCGCCATACTTTCATATAGCGCAAAAACACTTCTTGCAGGATATCCTCACTGTCATGCCGATTTTTTGTGCGCACAAGGCTTAACCGATATACCATATCGGCGTACTTTTCAAACATTGCCTGCGGCTCAAAACAGGTGTTTTCCGTTTCCATCCGGTTCCCCCCTCGTTCCAAATACTTTTGATCAGGCAAAAAGGTTGCAAAAAAGTTGAAAAAAGTTTCCACACCCGTTATAATGGGATCGGGAGTGTGAAAAAATTGACTGTGATCGTATGTGTGGATAACCGAAACGGCATGATGTTCAACCATCGGCGACAAAGCCGCGACCGCGCGGTTCTGGATGATATCAGCAAAACGCTTGGCAGCGCGCGCTTGTGGATCGCCCCCTGTTCGGCGGCGCTTTTCAAAGAAATGCCGCAAGCCGCCCCGCATGACGATTTTCTGCGCTATGCGCCGGAAACCGATTTTTGCTTTGTGGAAGACCGGGATCCGGCCGCCTGTGCCGACAGGATCGACCGGCTGATCCTGTACCATTGGAACCGGGACTATCCCGCCGATGTTTTCTTTGATCCTGCGCCGTTTGCCGCCTTCCGGGAAGCGGAGCGCACCGAATTCCCCGGCACCTCGCACGAGAAAATCACCAAAGAGGTGCTTGTGCGATGAAAAAACGCTTTCTGGCTTTTGGTTTGGCGGCGGTTTTCCTTTTCCTTACCGGCTGCAACTGGCTTAGCGACCTGCAATTCGGCGTTCAAACGCCGCTTGCCGCGCCGCCGGTTTACACGGCGGAAGAACTGCCCGCTTATGCCGGCAACCCCTTTGTGGCGCTGTATGAAAATCAGCCCCGCTTTGAAGAAGAGGAAAAAACCGACCGTTCCTATGAATATTACAGCCCGTTAGACGCACTCGGGCGGTGCGGATACGCCTTTGCCTGTGTGGGGCAAGACCTGATGCCCACCGAAAAGCGCGGCTCGATCGGGCAAGTCAAGCCCAGCGGTTGGCAAACGACGAAGTATGACCATGTAGACGGCAAATACCTCTACAATCGCTGCCACCTGATCGGCTATCAGTTATCCGGCGAAAACGCCAACGAGCGCAACCTGATCACCGGCACCCGCTACCTCAATGTGCAGGGGATGCTCCCCTTCGAAAACATGGTGGCGGACTATGTGAAAGAAACCGGCAACCATGTGCTTTACCGCGTTACGCCGATCTTCCGGGAGGAGGATCTGGTGGCGCAGGGCGTGATCATGGAAGCCTGGTCGGTAGAAGACGAGGGGGACGGGGTTTGTTTCTGCGTTTTCTGCTACAATGTGCAGCCCGGCGTGGTGATTGATTACGCCACCGGCGAAAGCCGGCCGGAGACCGCCGAAAACAGCACGGTCGCCACCTATGTTCTCAATGCCGGAAGCCGGAAGTTCCATGCGCCGGATTGTGAATCGGTCACGGAAATTTCCGAAAAGAACCGCCGCACTTACCAGGGCACCCGCGAGGCGCTGATCGCGCAAGGGTATTCCCCCTGTTCGC
The DNA here is from genome assembly GCA_902766855.1 of Oscillospiraceae bacterium. GTDB lineage: Bacteria > Bacillota > Clostridia > Oscillospirales > Acutalibacteraceae > UBA737. The sequence goes on from CACXFE010000091.1 coordinate 10,471, forward strand.
GGTGCAATCCTTAATCGGCTCCCGCCGGATCGACCTTTACAAAAAACCGCATATCGCCCCGTTACGGTGCCGATATGCGGTTTCCTTTTTGCTCTTATTCTTCCGGCATATCCCAGTTATGCCAAACTGCCTGCACATCGTCGTTCTCTTCCAGCAGGTCGATCAATTTCTCCATCTTGGCGGCGGCTTCCTCGTCGTCGATCGCCGTCATCGTTTGGGGAACATATTCCACCTCGGCCGAAAGAAAGGTGTATCCTTTGGCTTCCAGCGCGTCGCGCACGGCGCCCAACTCGTTCGGATCGGTCGCGATCTCAAAAACATCCCCGTCATAAAGAAAATCTTCGGCGCCGGCGTCCAGCGCGGCTTCCATCACGGTATCTTCTTCCAGCCCCTCGGCCTCGATGCGGATAAGGCCCTTGCGGTCAAACATAAACATCACCGAACCGCTTTGCCCCAAATTGCCGCCGCATTTATCAAAATAATGGCGCATCTCGCCCGCTGTGCGGTTGCGATTATCCGTTAAGGTTTCCACCACCACGGCAACACCGGACGGCCCGTAGCCTTCATAAATCAGTTCTTCATACTGATTGGCCTCGCCGTCGCCCGCGGCCTTTTTAATGATCCGCTCAATATTTTCATTGGGCACATTGGCGGCTTTGGCTTTGGCAATGGCGTCTTTCAACTTGCTGTTCTCACTCGGATTGGCGCCGCCGGTTTTCACGATCACCGAAATTTCCCGCCCGATCTTGGTGAAAACTTTGGCTTTTGCCGCGTCGGTCTTCTCCTTCTTCCGCTTGATATTGTTCCATTTTGAATGTCCTGACATACTATCACCTATCACAAAAAATTAACATGACTATTCTATCATAAGTTGCGGTTGAGTTCAAGTGCTTTTTGACAGATTACCCTGACATCTTCCAACGAGCGGATCTCCCCGCACTCGCGGCGAAGCGCCGCCGCGCCCGAAATGCCCTTGATCGTCCACGCGGTGTGCTTGCGTGCTTCAAGAATTGCATTGTGCGGGTCTTTATACCGATGCATCAGTTCCAGTTGCCGCATCAGCACCTCAAACCGCTCTTGCAGGGTAGGCGGCGTATACGCCCTGCCTTCAAAATACGCATTGATTTCTTCAAACACAAACGGATTTCCCTGTGCGGCGCGCCCCACCATGACAAAATCACAGCCGGTCGCTTCCCGCATATGGCGGGCGGAAGCCCCGTCGCACACATCGCCGTTTCCGATCACCGGCACCCGCACCGCCTTCTTTACCTCGGCAATGGTGCGGTAGTCGATCCCCGGGGCGTACATTTGCGGGCGGGTTCTGCCGTGTACCGTGATCATGGCGGCACCGGCCTCCTCGCACCGGCGGGCAAGTTCCGGGGCAATGATATGCTCGCCGTCAAAACTTGTGCGCATTTTAACCGTGACCGGCACCCGCACGGCTTTGACCACCGCCCGCACGATCTCCGCCGCCAGAGCGGGATCCCGCAAGAGGGCGCTGCCGCCGCCGTTTCCCGCCACTTTCGGCGCCGGGCAGCCCATATTGATATCCAAAAAATCAGGGCAAAACCGCATCGCCGCCTGTGCCGCTTGTGCCATGATCGCCGGATCGCTTCCGAACAACTGCGAACCGAACGGCCGCTCTCTTTCCGAGCAGCAAAGCAACGCATCGGATTTTTTATCCCCTAATGTTATGCCGCGCGCGCTGGTCAGTTCCCCCACGGTGAACGCGGCGCCGTGTTCCATGCAGATTTCCCGCATGGCGCGATCCGCCACGCCCGCCATCGGCGCCAACGCCGCATATCCTTTGATTTCACAATTCCCGATTCTCATAGTTTGATTATACCGAAACTTTTCCTTTCTGTCAATTTTTTTGAAAAAAGTTGATGACATATCGGGTAAATAATGGTATAATAACTTAAATGGGGCAGATTGGAACGACAGGCGCGTTTTCCCCGCCGCATCTTGCGGCAGCCGGAAGGCGCAGGTTCCATCTCCTGCCAAGAGGGAGGCACACTTTTGAAACTGCTTGCGATCGACGGGAACAGCATCATCAACCGCGCATTTTACGGGATCAAACTGCTCACCACCAAAGACGGGCGGTATACCAACGCGGTTTACGGATTTATCAATATCTTAAACCGGTTGCTTGAATCCGAACAACCGGACGGCGTAGCAGTGGCTTTTGATTTGCGCACCCCTACTTTTCGTCACAAAATGTACGATGGATACAAAGCCGGGCGCAAAGGAATGCCGCCGGAACTGGCGGAGCAAATGCCGGTTTTGAAAAAATGGCTGGTGCTGGCGGGCTATACCTGCATAGAATGCGAGGGATATGAGGCCGATGATATTTTAGGCACACTTGCCGCCGCAAGCGAGGCGGAAGGCGGCACCTGCCTGATCGCAACGGGCGACCGGGATTCCCTGCAACTGATTTCCGATCGCACCACCGTGTTGTTGACCGCCACCAAAATGGGGCGGCCGGAGATCCTCCGATATGACGAAGCCGCTTTGCAAGAGCGATACGGATTGACGCCCCCGGAAATGATCGAACTGAAAAGCCTGATGGGCGATTCTTCGGACAATATCCCGGGCGTGCGCGGCATCGGCGAAAAAACCGCGACCGATCTGATCCGGCGGTATCACACGATCGACGCGCTGTATGAAGAAATTGACGCACCCGAAATCAAAGACGCGGTACGCAAAAAATTAGCAGAGGGGAAAGAAAGCGCCTATTTAAGCCGCACCCTCGGCACGATTTGCCGCACCGCCCCGATTGATACGGAAATCAGCCATTACCAAATCAAAGCGCGGCAAACCGCCGAACTTTCAGCGTTGATGACTTCGCTGGAATTTTTCAAACTCATGGAAAAAATGGGGTTGACGCCCGGCATGGCGTCCCCTGATGCGGCGAAGCCGGAACAAATCTACACCGTTTCCGCGCCGTTTGCCCCCACCGGCACGGCGGATCTTTTGATCGAAGGCGCCTGCGCCGCTGTTTGCGCAGGCGGAAAAGCGTTTGTTTGTGACACGGAAACAGCCAAAGCCTGGCTTACCGATCCCGCGGTTTCCAAGCGGGTGTATGACTATAAAAATCTGTATAAGCAATACCCCGCCGCCTGCTCGGTGGTGTTTGACGCGATGTTGGCGGCGTATCTCTGCAACCCGTCGGCTTCCTCCTATTCGCTGGAACGCATCACGGAAGAATACGCCCCCGCTTTCACCCCGCTCCCCGAAGGCACGCCGGAATTGCTGCAAACGGTATGCCGGTTTTCCGCCGCGTGCGACGCGCTGGAAAAGGAACTGGAAGCCACCCGGCAAAGGGCTTTGCTGGACGAAATCGAATTGCCGCTCGCCCGGGTACTCGGCGCCATGGAGGAAGACGGATTTTTAGTGGATCGGGAAGGGCTTGCCGCCCTTTCTGCCGAATTGAAAGAGCGTATTGCCGTGATCGAGCGGGAAATATACGACCTGGTGGGGTATGAGTTCAACCTCAATTCCCCCAAGCAGTTAGGCGTGGCGCTTTTTGAAAAATTGGGGCTGCCCGCCAAAAAGAAAACCAAAAGCGGTTACAGCACCAATGCCGAAGTGCTGGAAGAGTTGCGCGATGCGCACCCCGCGGTGGGATTACTGCTGGAATACCGGCAGTTAGCCAAACTGAAATCCACTTACGCGGACGGCTTGCAGGACTGTGTAGCCTTAGACGGGAGAATCCATTCCACCTTTAACCAGGCGGAAACCCGCACCGGGCGCATCAGTTCGCTGGAACCGAATTTACAGAATATCCCCGTTCGCACCAATGAGGGGCGCCGCCTGCGCGGGTACTTCACGGCGCCGGAAGGCCGCGTTCTTTGCGACGCCGATTATTCCCAGATCGAGTTGCGGGTGTTGGCAAGCCTGGCGGATGACCGCAATATGATCGAAGCCTTCCGCAAAGGCACCGATATTCACACCGTGACCGCTTCCCAGGTTTTCGGCTTGCCGGAAGATATGATCACCCCCGAATTGCGCAGCCGGGCAAAAGCGGTGAATTTCGGGATCGTTTACGGGATCGGCGCTTTTTCCCTTGCGAAAGACATCGGGGTTTCCCGTGCCGAAGCGGCCGGCTACATTGAAAACTATCTGCGCACCTTTTCGGGCGTGGCGGCGTATATGGAAAAAGCCATCGACGATGCGAAACGGGACGGCTTTGTAACCACCCTGTTCGGCAGGCGGCGTTATCTGCCGGAACTTGCCAATTCCAACCATATGCTCCGGGCATTCGGCGAGCGCGTGGCGCGTAACGCCCCCATTCAGGGCACCGCCGCCGATATTATCAAAATTGCCATGATCCGGGTATTTGACCGGTTGGAAAAAGAACTGCCGACCGCACGGTTGATCCTGCAAGTGCATGATGAACTGATTGTGGAGTGCGATGAGGAAAACGCGGCGGAAGTTTGCCGCTTACTGCAAGAAGAAATGGAAAACGCCGTTCACCTGTCGGTGCGGCTCACTGCCGAAGCGCATTTCGGCAAAACATGGTTGGAAGCGAAATAACATGAATATTTTGTTTATTTGCACGGGCAACACTTGCCGAAGCCCCATGGCGGAGGGCTACCTTGTTTCCAAACAGTTGCCGGGTGTTGCGGTGTTAAGCCGCGGCTTGTATGCCGACGGTTCTCCTCTCAGCGAAAACGCCGCCCTTGCCCTGCGGGAAGCCGGGATCGAGATGGCGGGGCGGAAGTCCGTTCCGTTGACCAAAGCGGAAACCGAAAACGCGGATAAGATCCTTTGCCTTTCCCCTTCCCATAAACAACGGCTGGCCGAAGCGGGCGTGCCGGAAGAAAAACTGTTTATTTTAGGCGGCGGCATAGCCGATCCGTTTGGCGGGGATCTTGCCGTATACCGCGCCTGCCGGGATGCGATTTTCGCCGCGATCGACGAACTGATCGAAGCCGGATTTTTTGCATCCTTCACCCTGTTGCCGATCGAAGGAAAGCATTTCCCCGCGGTGGCAAAACTGGAAAAAACCTGCTTTTCCGAACCTTGGAGTCAAGAAGGCCTTTTAGAATCCTACCGGCACGGCACCCGTTTCTTTGTGGCGGAGCGAGAAAACAAAGTGCTGGGCTATATCGGCGTCAATGCTGTTGCGGATGAAGGCTATATCACCAATGTGGCAGTTTTTCCCGGCGAGCGGAAAGCAGGTGTCGGAACCGCCTTGCTTCGCCGGGCGATTGACTTTGCGCAAGCGCAAAACCTTGCGTTTCTTTCGCTGGAAGTGCGGGTTTCCAACTTCGAAGCGATCCGGCTTTATCAAAAACTCGGTTTTGCCGAAGAAGGGCGACGAAAAGGGTTTTACCGCAATCCTTCCGAAGATGCACTGATTATGACAAAGAGGTTTTAAGCGTTCATGAAAATTCTTGCCATTGAAAGTTCCTGTGATGAAACCGCCGCGGCCGTAACCGAAGAGCGGCGGGTACTTTCCAACATTGTGGCCACTCAAATTGAAGAACACCGCTTATACGGCGGCGTTGTGCCGGAGATTGCCTCCCGCCGGCATACTGAGGCGATTTCCGCCGTGTGCCGCGAGGCGCTGACCCGGGCCGAAACCGATTTTTCGGGGATCGACGCGGTGGCGGTCACCTTTGCGCCGGGATTGATCGGGGCATTGTTAGTCGGGGTGAATTTTGCCAAAGGGGTGGCTCTCTCGGCCAATAAACCGCTGATTCCCGTGCATCACCTGCGCTCGCATATCGCGGCAAATTATATTACCCACCCCGAACTGAAACCGCCGTTTCTTTGCTTGCTGGTATCCGGCGGCAACACAGTGCTGACAGAGGTTTGCGATTACACCCGTTTCCGGGTTTTAGGCGGCACGAGGGATGACGCCGCGGGCGAATGTTTCGATAAAACCGCGCGGTGCATGGGGCTTGCCTACCCGGGCGGAGTAACACTGGATCGCATTGCCACGGTGGCAGACAATCAAAAATATCCTCTCCCCTTTCCGCAGGTTCATTCCGGGGAATTTGATTTCAGTTTTTCCGGGTTAAAAACCGCTGTGATGAATTTGGTGCATAACGCCGCGCAAAAAGGCGAGGAAATTGATGTGCCGGTGGTTTGTGCCACGGTTCGCCGGCGCGTTTGCGATATGCTGATCGAAAAAACGCTTCGGGCGGCAGAAAAAACCGGGTGCCGGCAAATCGCCATTGCGGGCGGGGTTTCCGCCAACAGCGAATTGCGGCGCCGCATGCAGGAAGAATGCGCCCGGCGCGGATATTCCCTCTATCTTCCCGATCTTGCCTTCTGCGGCGACAATGCCGCCATGGTGGGCGTGCAAGGGTATTACGAATGGCAAAGCGGCAATGTGGCTGCCGCCTCTTTAAACGCGGCGGCAACCATGCCGATCACTTACCGATGATAAAGGAGTTTAGAATGCGTAAACTTTTATTGATTGTCAACCCCTGCTCGGGCAGAGCGAAAATGAAAACCGAACTTTTAAAGGTTGTGGAAATTCTCTCCTCGGGCGGCTACACCGTTACGGTTTACCCCACCAAGGCGCGGGCGGACGCCACCCGTTATGTAGAAACGCTGGAACAGAACGAATATGATCTGATCGTGGTTTGCGGGGGCGACGGTACGCTCAACGAAGTTATTACGGGGATGATGCACACGGGGCTTCATTGCACACTCGGGTACATTCCTTCGGGGACGCTGAACGAATGGTCTTCCGGGTTGCACATTGCACGCAGCATCCCGCAGGCGGCAACCGATATTGTAAACGGCAAAAAAATCCAACTGGATATCGGTCAGTTCGGCTCTTCTTATTTTTCTTATACCGCCTCATTCGGCGCGTTTACCGATGCGTCGTATTCCGCCCCGCAGGATGTGAAAAATGTTTTGGGGCAAGCGGCATACTTTTTTGAAGGGATCAAAAGCCTCGGCAACATCAAACCGGTACATTTGAAATTCGAAACCGATGACCGCACGGTGGAAGGCGATTTTCTCTTCGGTGCCATTTCCAACTCCCTTTCGGTAGGCGGGATCGTGAAATTTGATGAATCGGTGGTCAAACTCAACGACGGAAAATTTGAAGTATTGCTGATCCATAATCCCGATACGATCTTAAAACTGCAACCGATGATCGACGGGATCCTCCGACAGGATTTCAACCGGGAGGGAATCGAATTTTTCACGGCGAAGCAGATATTGGTGACCGGGAAAGACGGCCTTTCCTGGACTTTGGACGGAGAATATGCCCGCGGCGCCGAAGCCGTGACCGTGCAAAATGTGCATAACGCGATCGAACTGATCGTGCCGCAAGTATGATCTGTGCGCGAATGAAAATACTATAAAAAGAACAAAATTCAAGGAGTTTGCATATGTTTACCAGAGATATTGGAGTAGACCTCGGCACCGCCAACACCCTTGTTTGCCTGAAAGGAAAGGGCATTATCATGCGCGAGCCTTCGGTTGTGGCGTACGACATCCGGAATGACGCCGTGCGCGCAGTCGGGACCGAAGCCAAAGAAATGATCGGCAGAACACCCGGCTCCATTGTGGCGGTCCGCCCGTTGAAAGACGGCGTGATCGCGGATTTCGATGTGACCGCCGCTATGTTAAAACGCTTCATCCGGCAAGCGTTGAAAGGATCGGTTTTCTCGCGGGTGCGCATGGTCATTTGTATTCCGGCGGGCGTAACCGAAGTGGAAAGCCGCGCGGTATACGACGCCGCCAAACAAGCCGGCGCCACGGATATTGACCTTGTGGAAGAGCCGATGGCGGCCGCCGTGGGTGCGGGGTTGCCGATTTGGGACGCCGCGGGCAGCATGGTTGTTGATGTAGGCGGCGGCACAAGTGAAGTGGCGGTGATTTCCCTTGGGGATATTGTGACCGCGCAATCCATCCGCATCGCGGGGGACGATTTTGATGAGGCAATCATCAACTATGTGCGCAAAAAGCACAACCTGTTGATCGGAGAGCGCACCGCGGAACAAATCAAGATCGAAATCGGCTCGGCCAAGCCTTACGAAAACGAAGGCGATATTGAGATCAAAGGCCGCAACCAGGTGGACGGTCTTCCCAAAAATGTGATCATTACCGCCGAGGAAGTGCGGTCCGCCATGGCGGACCCGATCGCGCAGATCATCGACACCATTCGCACCACGCTCGAAAAAACCCCGCCGGAACTGGCGGCGGATATTATCGACCGCGGCATCACCCTGACAGGCGGCGGCGCGCTTTTGCGCGGCTTTGCGGAACTGATTGCGGAAAACACCGGCATGCCGGTATCGGTAGCGCCCAACCCGCTTGATTGCGTGGTTTTGGGAACCGCAAAACGGCTGGAAGCGGACAGCGGCTTCGATCATTATGTATTCCGCCGCGGAAAGCGTTTCCGTTAATTTGTTATACCAACACACATCGGAGGAAAGGTCATGCGTTTTTTCTTTCGCAGCCGACAATTTAAAATCATTCTCGCCGTTGCGCTTTCGTTGATCGCCGTGGCGGTGATTTCCACGGTGATCGGGCTTACCATGTCGCCCGGGGCGAACCTGATCGCCACGGTCACCGCGCCTTTTCGCCTGGCGGCGACCAAACTTTCCGGCGCCGTTTCCGATTTTGTGACCGCTTACCAAGAAGGCGAGCAACTCATGATCGAAAACGCGGAACTGGAAAACACCATCAACGATCTGCGCAAGCAACTGGCCGAACAGCAGCAGATCCGTGAAGAAAACGAATTTTATAAAAACTATCTCGGGATCAAAGACGCGCACCCCGATTTTCAGTTTACTTCCGCTACCCTGATTTCCCGCGATCCGGATGATCCGTTCGGCGGATTTGTGATCAACAAAGGGACGCTTGCGGATATTGCGGCGTATGATCCCGTGATTACCGACGCGGGTTTGGTGGGCTACATAAGCGAAGTGGGGCTTACCACCGCGAAAGTGATCACCCTGCTTCATTCTGACCTTACGCTCGGCGCGCTTGATAATCGCACCAGCGATTCCGGGGTGGTTTCCGGCTCGATCGAGTTGGCCGCCAAGGGGCAAACACGGCTTTTCAACCTTTCCCGCTCGTGCAGTATCGCCGTGGGAGATTATGTGATTTCCTCCGGTGAGGGGATTTTCCCGAAAGGATTATTGATCGGCTCGATCGAAGCAATCGGCAACGATCCGTATAACACTTCCATTTATGCCGATCTTCGCCCCTTTGTGGATCTGGAAAAAATTAAAAGCGTGATGGTGATCACCAATTTTGAAGGGCAAGGCGGGCTTGATCCAAACCGCTGATCACCCCCACCCTGCAACCATTTTGTTTCATCCCGTTTCGAAAGGAGGAAAACCGCATGGCAATCAAAAAAAGGCGGTTGGGAATCGGCTTTTTGAATCTGCTTCTTTTTTTCACCGTGCTGCTGCTGCATTATACCGTTACCGCCGGTCTTCATATCGGCAAAGCCACTCCGCTTGCCATTTTGCCGCTGCTGACGGCCTTCTCCATGTTCGCCCCGGTTTCCCTCTCCGCATTGACCGGGTTTTTCACCGGGCTTACCATGGATGGGATCGCCGGCGATCTGTCATGTTTCAACACATTGTTTTTGATGTTGGCGGCGGCGCTGATTTCCGCCCTCGCCGATAATCTTTTTAATAAAAATATCCGCTCGGCGGTTGTGTTATCTTTTTTAGCCGCCGTTTTCTATTTCTTTTTCAAATGGCTTTGCTTTTACGCATTCCGCGCGGGGATGCAGGACAGTCTGACTTATCTGCTCTATTACGCGATCCCCTCGATTTTATATACCGAAGTGTTTATCTTCGCTTTTTATCCGTTATATCGCCGTTTTGACCGCATGAAAGGAGCCTGAAGCCATGCCTTTTCAAAAGAAAAGCCAAATACAGTTAACGGTGCTTTCACTCCTGATGGTCGCCGCGATCTGTTTTTATTCCGCCAAAGTCTACTCGCTTCAAATCAGTGAGGCGAACAAATATGCTCAAAAAAGCGACGGGGCGGTATCCGTGCGAACGGCGGTTTTGAAAGCGCCGCGCGGAGAAATTCTCGATTATTGCGGCCGGCAGATCGCAATCAACCGGGATGGTTATAATGTGGTGTTCAACAAAGCCTATGTAGGGGACAATCTGAATGATGTGATCTTAACACTGATCGATCTGTTTGCCGCCTCCGGCACCGAATGGATCGACAACCTGCCGATGGCACGCACCGCGCCGTACGCCTATACGGAGGAGGACTCGGTTGACAAACTGATCAAAAAACTGGGGCTTGCGCATTATGCCACGGCGGAAAACTGTTTTCAAGCCATGGTAAAACGATACGAACTGGAAACTTATACCCCCGATGAACAGCGAAAAATCATGGGGGTACGGTATAGTATGGAAATTGCGGATTTCTCGATTTCCTACCCTTACACATTTGCAGAGGATATTTCCACCGAATTGATGCGGAAAATTTCCGAATCGGGTTTCCTCCTTTCGGGCGTTTCGGTCAATGTGGTGCCGTTTCGGGAATATACCGACACCTCTCTCGCAGTCAATCTGATCGGATCGGTCGGCCCGATATACGCGGAAGATTGGGAGGAATATAAGAAAAAAGGATATTCTTATGATGATAAGGTCGGCAAAAGCGGCATAGAAAAATGGGGCGAAGAATATCTGCGCGGCACCGACGGGGAAATCACCTACCGCATCGGTGCGAAAGGGAATATCCTTTCCGGCACCGTTACCAAAGCCCCGATCGCCGGCAAAACCATTATGCTTACTCTGGACAAAAAAATGCAGCGAAGCGCGCAAAATTCGCTGGCACAAACCGTCCGGCAGCAGCAAGCCAAAGGCGGTACAGCCATTGCGGGGGCGGCAGTGGTGGTGCATATTGATTCCGGCAAGATCATCTGCGCCGCAAACTACCCGACTTATGACGCCGCTACCCTCGGGAAAGAGTACGATAAACTGAAAAACAACCCGGCAAAGCCTTTGACCGATCGCGCGTTTCAAGGCATTTACCCGATTGGTTCTACCATCAAACCCGCGGTGGCGGTGGCGGCGCTGGAAAATCACCATTACTCGGTGGGAGAAACCGTCAACTGCGTGATGACCTATCATTATTATGATTTCCAAATTAAGTGTATGCATCGGCACGGCGCGATCAATCTGAATAACGCGCTTGCCAAAAGCTGCAACTATTTCTTCTTTGAAATGGGCCGGCGGATCGGCGCCTTGACGCTGACCGATTATTACAAGCAATTCGGTCTTGGGGTAAAAACCGGCGTCGAGGTGGACGACAGCAAGGGGATGCTGATGCAGCCGAAAAGCAACGGCGGCGGCGATACCCTGCAAATTGCCATCGGTCAGTTAAATGCGTTCACCCCCTTGCAGCTTGCCAATTATGTGGCGACGCTTGCCAACGGCGGCACCCACTACCGCGCCAGCCTGATCAGCAAAATCGTATCGTACGATATTGATACCGTGTACGATGAGAGCAACCCGGAAGTTCTCAATACCATTACCATTTCCGATGGCACTCTGCGCGCCGTAAAAGCCGGGATGCTTTCGGTAACGGAAGACGGGACCGGCCGCGCCACACTCGGCCATTATCCCATTAAAGTGGGCGGCAAAACCGGAACCGCACAGGTCAATAACAAGGCGGATCACAGTTTGTTTGTTGCGTTTGCTCCTTTCGAAAACCCGGAAATCGCCATTTCGGTGGTCATTGAAAACGGTGCTTCCGGCGCCGCGGCGGGCGGCGTGGTTAAAGATATTCTGAATGCCTATTTCTTCTCCGACTATAATTCTTCACCTCCGGAAATTCCGTTTACCGTTTTAGATTAAAATTTGAGATAAGATTTGACAAAAAAATATCAGTATGGTACAATAAACAAAGAATCTCGCGAAATGAAATAACGGAGATTTGTCCATGAGGATTTGTGTATGAGCCAAATACTTGCCGTGACCTCCGGCAAAGGCGGCGTCGGGAAATCGACCGTCGCGATCGGGGTCTCCCTTGCTTTTTGCAGAATGGGAAAAAAAGTTTTATTGATTGATATGGACGAAGGCTTGCGGTGCCTTGATCTGATCCTCGGGGTGGAAGAACAAACCGTTTTTGATCTGGCGGATATTCTGCTGGGCAGCGAGGCGGAAAACGCGATCTACCGCGTGCCGGGCATTGAAGGGCTTTCCCTGATCCCGGCGCCTGCAAAAGCCGGGATGATCGATCCTTTCTCCTTTACCCGCTTTGCGAAGGAAATCGCGGAGAAATTTGACACGGTGATCTTCGATTTCCCGGCGGGCATGGATTTTACCCTTTACCCCTGCCTTCCTGCCGGTGCGCTGTATTTAACAGTGGCTACGCCGGACCCGGTTTCCGTGCGGGACGCGGCGGCGGTTTCGGATCAATTAGAGGC
>CACXFE010000092.1 GCA_902766855.1 Oscillospiraceae bacterium
ACGATTGATTCCGCCACTTTGATGAATAAAGGGTTGGAAGTGATCGAAGCGGTGCATTTATTCGGCGTCACGGCAGACAATATTGAGGTATTGGTGCATCGGCAAAGCATCCTCCATTCGGGGGTGGAATTGTCGGACGGGGCGGTGATCGCGCAACTCGGCACGCCGGATATGCGCTTGCCGATCGCCTATGCGCTCCATTATCCGCAAAGAAGCGCGGCGGCGTTTGAGCGGCTGAATTTAGCGCAAATCGGCACCCTCACATTCGAAAAACCCGATACGGAAACATTCCGTGCGCTTCCGCTTTGTGTGAACGCCATCATGCAAGGAGGGCTGGCGCCGGCGGTGGTAAACGGGGCGAATGAGGAAGCGGTCGCCTTGTTTTTAAACGGAAAGATCCGCTTTTTGGAAATCACGGAACTGGCGGAAAAGGCGTTTTCCGAAGTTCCGCGGCAGGCAGAATTCTCTGTTGAAGATATATGGGAAGCAGACCGTGCGGCCAGGCAGACCGTGCGGAAATACGCAAAAACAGTTTAGTGGGTGATGACAATTTCTTCTTTGCTTACGGTTTGGGGAAATATTTGGCCATATCTGATTGCGATCCTTTTGTTTTTGGTGCTGATCGTGATCCATGAGTTCGGCCATTTTATCGCGGCGAAAGCGATGGGCGTCCGGGTGAATGAATTTGCGGTCGGATTCGGGCCGAAACTGTTTTCGAAGCAATGGGGTGAAACAAAATATGCGCTGAACCTGATCCCCCTCGGGGGGTATTGCGCCATGGAAGGCGAGGATGAGGACAGCGGCGATCCGCGTGCTTTTTGCAACAAAAAGGCGTGGCGGCGCTTTGTGATCGTGGTGATGGGCGCCGTTTTCAATTTGCTTTTAGGGCTGTTGCTGGTGGCGATCGTATTGGCGCCGCAGGAGGCCTTTGTTTCCACCGTGATCGCGCAGTTTGAGGAAAACGCGGTCAGCGAGCAAAGCGGCCTTCGGGTGGACGACCGTTTTCTCGAAGTAGACGGGCGCAAAATATTCACCACCTATGATTTAAGTTATGCTTTCACCAATGTGGACGACGGCAAAATTGATGTGACCGTGCGGCGCGACGGTAAAAAAGTGGTTTTACGGGATGTCGCTTTTGCCACCGAGGAGGAAGACGGCATTTCCTACCTGACGGTGGATTTTCAAATGTACGGCATCAAAAAAACACCGCTTTCTTACCTGAAACAAACGGTGGCGACCGCGGCCTCCTACTGCGCGGTGATCTGGCGGTCGCTGATCGATCTGATCAGCGGAAAATACGGGATCAGCGCGGTTTCCGGCCCGGTGGGCGTAACCGCTACGATCGGCTCGGTCGCCCGCAAAAGTTTAACCGATCTTTTGCCGATCATGGCGTTGATCACCATTAACCTCGGAATCTTTAATTTATTGCCGCTGCCCGCGCTTGACGGCGGCCGGTTGCTGTTTATTCTGATTGAAATGATTTTCAGAAAACCGATCCCTCAAAAATATGAAGCATGGGTACACGCGGCGGGTTTTGCTGTTTTGATCGCTTTTATGCTGTTGATCACGGCGAAGGATATTTGGTCGCTGATAAGAGGATAGGTATGTTTACAAATGATTTAACCAAGAAAGTTTTTGCTGGCCCGGTTGCGATCGGCGGGGGCGCGCCGATTACGGTGCAATCCATGTTGAACGCCCCCGCACAGGATGCGGCCGCCAATGTGGCGCAAGCCAAAAGATTGGAGGCGGCGGGATGTGAGATCCTGCGCCTTTCGGTGCCCGATCGGGAAGCCGTACATACTTTGGCGGCGGTAAAAGAGGCGGTTTCGGTGCCGGTGGTGGCGGATATTCACTTTGATTATCGCCTGGCGTTGGAAAGCCTCGCCGCGGGAGCGGATAAAATCCGGATCAACCCCGGCAACATCGGGGAGGATGACCGGGTAAAAGCGGTGGCGAACGCCTGCAAGGCAAACCGTGTCCCGATCCGCATCGGGGTGAATTCCGGCTCTCTTGAACGGCATATTTTGGCGAAATACGGCGCGCCCACGCCCGAAGCCATGGTGGAAAGCGGGCTTTACCATATTTCCTTGCTGGAAAAGTTTGATTTTACGGATATTGTGCTGTCCTTAAAAAGTTCGGATGTGCGAAAGATGTACCGCGCGTATGAACTGGCGGCGCAAACCTGCCCCTATCCCTTGCATTTGGGTGTGACCGAGGCGGGCACCAAAGAAATGGGGACCGTAAAATCCGCCGCGGGGATCGGGGGGCTTTTGCTGCGCGGCATCGGGGCGACGGTTCGCATTTCTTTAACGGATGATCCCGTGGAAGAGGTGCTGGCAGGCAAGCGGCTGCTCAAAGCCCTCGGGCTTTCAAAAGGCGGGATCCGCTTTGTTTCCTGCCCTACCTGCGGCAGAACGAAAATCGACCTGATCGGCCTTGCCAAGCGTGCGGAAGAGCGGTTTGCCGATGTAAAAAAAGACATGACTGTGGCAATCATGGGCTGTGTGGTCAATGGCCCCGGCGAAGCGCGGGAAGCCGACCTCGGCATTGCCGGGGGAGATGGCTGCGGCGTGCTTTTCAAAAACGGTGAAATTCTTCAAAAAGTGCCGGAAGAGCGCCTTTTGGATGCACTGGAAGAAGAAATCAAAAAGATGGAAAACGAATAAACGGAGTGGAAAACAACATGGCAAAGGCACTTTTTTCGGAATTGTTTGGGGAATTTTTGCAGGGCGATCCGGCATCGCTTTTTGCCGCCTGCACAGCCGAACAATGTGCGCTGGATGTGGGAAACCGTGTCCTTACGGTGACCTTGTTTTCCGAAACCTATATTGCCAACCGGGAGCGGCTCCGTTTACAGCAAGCCCTGGAAGAAACCATGCGTCTTCGCACCTGCCTGGTGGAACTGCGGTTTTCGCCTGCGGCGCTCGGGAGTGAAGCCTGCGCGGACATGGTAGAGGAAATCAAAGTGAAAAACCCCGCGCTTAACGGCTATTTTAACGGGGCGGAATACACGCTGGACGGGGACCGGGTTTCTATCACTCTTTGTTTCGGCGGGATGGAAACCATTGTGTCTGCCGGGTTTGAGGCGATTTTCAAAGCGGCCGTCCGGCAGAAATTCAACCGGGAAATCACGCTTTCTTTCGCCGGGCAGTTGGAGGCGGTGGAGATGCAGCCGCCGAAAGCAGAACCCGCTTCGCAGCCGGCACCCGGGCGCGCGCCGCAAAAACGGCAGGAAAGCGCCGTGCCGAAAAAAGAGATTCAATTTGAAAAAAGAAACCAACGCCCCGAAAACGGGCTGGTGTATTTGGATGATCCGAAACTGTTTTACGGCAGGCGGATCGATACCAATGTGAAACCCATGATCGAAGTGAGCGAGGAAACCCCCGAAATTTGCTGCTGGGGAGAGGTCTTCGGGTTAGAGATCCGCGCGGTCAATACCAAACGCGGCGAAAGCAATGTCGTGAGTTTTTCTTTCAGCGATTATACCAATTCTTTAACGGTTTCCATGTTTATGGATCCCAGGCGGATCGGGGATCTGGCGCCCTTAAAAAACGGAGCGATGGTTTTGATCAACGGGACTTACGGGTTCGATTCGTATAAGAAAGAGTTCCTGGTGAAACCGCATTCGATGGCGCTTTTGCAAAAATACGAGGAAACAGACGACCACGAGGGCGAAAAGCGCGTAGAACTGCACTGCCACACCAATATGTCCGCGAAAGACGCGGTTTCTTCCGCCGAAGAAATCATCAAACGGGCGTATGATTGGGGGCATAAAGCCATCGCGATTACCGACCACGGGGTTGTGCAGTCTTATCCGGCGGCGGCGGGCGCGGTCAAAGCCATTCGCAAAAACGGCGGCGATTTCAAGGTCATTTACGGCGTGGAAGCCTATTTTGTGGACGATATTCTTCATGATATTACCAATATGAACGCGAAACAAATCGCCAAGATCCGGTATCATCAAATCATTTTGGTAAAAAACGCGGTGGGGCTTAAAAATCTGTATCAACTCATTTCCGAAGCCCACTTGCAGGATTTCAAAGGCCGCCCGCTTACCTTGCGCAGTAAGTTGGAAGCGCATCGGGAAGGCTTGATCATCGGCAGTGCCTGCGAACAGGGCGAACTGTACCGTGCGATCCTTGAAGAAAAACCGCATGAGGAACTGTTGCGCATCGCCCGGTTTTACGATTATTTGGAGATTCAGCCGCTCGGGAATAACGCTTTTATGGTGCGGGAATCGGTTTATCCCGATAAGCGGGATAAGAAAACCGGCGAAGTGATCCCCAATGTCTTTAAAAAAGTTACCGATTTGGAAGTGATCCGGAATTTCAACCGCAAAGTGGTGGAAATCGCAGATGAATTGCAAAAGCCTGTTGTGGCAACGGGGGATGTGCATTTCCTTAAAAAGAGCGATGAAATCATCCGGAAGATCATTCAGGCGGGGCAGGGGTATGATGATTTTGATAACCAGGCGCCGCTGTATTTGAAAACCACCGATGAAATGTTGGCGGATTTTGACTATTTCGGGGAACGCGCCCACGAATTTGTAGTGGACAACCCGAACAAGATCGCCGACATGATCGACGGAAGCGTGATCCCCGTGCCGGAAGGCAATTATCCGCCCGTGATCGAAGGATCCGACGAGTTGCTTCGCACCATTTGCATGGATAACGCTCATAATACATATGGCGATCCCTTGCCGGAGATCGTGGAAAAACGGTTGACAAAGGAACTGAATTCGATTATCAATAACGGGTTTTCGATCATGTATATTTCGGCGCAGAAACTGGTGGCTTACAGCGAAGAACACGGCTATTTGGTCGGCTCGCGTGGGTCGGTCGGCTCCTCCTTTGTGGCCACCATGGCCGGCATTTCCGAGGTGAACCCTCTGGCGCCGCATTATGTATGCCCGAAATGCCGATACAGCGAGTTTTTTACCAAGGGCGAGGTGGGCTCCGGCTTCGATTTGCCCGAAAAAAACTGCCCGCAGTGCGGCACGCCGCTCAAACGCAACGGACATGATATTCCGTTTGAAACCTTTTTGGGGTTCAAGGGCGACAAGGTGCCGGATATTGATCTGAATTTCTCGGATGAATTTCAGAACGAGGTGCAAAAGTACACCGAAACCCTGTTCGGGAAAGAAAATGTTTTCAAAGCGGGCACCATCTCCACCATCGCGGAAAAAACCGCATACGGATTTGCCAAGGCTTACGCCGAGAAAAAGGGCGTCACCTTAAGCAATGCGGAACTTGACCGATTGGCAAAACTGGTGGAGGCCGCCAAGGTCAAAACCACCACCGGTCAGCACCCGGCGGGGATGATCATTGTGCCCCGCACCAATACGATTTATGATTTTTGCCCCATCCAGCACCCGGCGGATGATGTGAAATCGGATATCATCACCACGCATTTTGATTTCCATTCCATTCATGATACCATTTTGAAATTGGATGAACTCGGCCATGTGATCCCCACCACTTATAAATATTTGGAAGAGTACAGCGGCATCCCGGTCAGCGAGGTTTCAATGAGCGACCCGGAGGTTTACAGCCTGTTTACTTCCACCAAAGCCCTCGGGGTGGAGCCGGAGGAAATCCATTCTAAAAACGGCACCTTCTGTATCCCCGAATTCGGCACTTCTTTCGTGCGGGAAATGCTGATGGATTGTAAACCGAAAAATTTTGCCGATCTGCTGCAAATTTCCGGGCTTTCGCATGGGACCGATGTGTATGTCGGGAACGCGAAAGAGCTGATTGATAACGGCATTTGCACCATTTCCGAAGTGATCGGAACGCGTGATAACATCATGGTATATCTGATCCATCAGGGAATGGATGAGGGGCGCGCGTTCAAGATCACCGAAACCGTCCGAAAAGGGTTGGT
Organism: Oscillospiraceae bacterium; assembly: GCA_902766855.1. Lineage (GTDB taxonomy): Bacteria > Bacillota > Clostridia > Oscillospirales > Acutalibacteraceae > UBA737. Next base: position 5,884 of record CACXFE010000092.1, read on the forward strand.
TGCCAAAGGGAAAGTATCCCAGGAAGACTGGAAAGCCATGGAAGATGATATGCGCGCGGTCGGGGTGCCGGAGTGGTATATCGGCAGTTGCTATAAGATCAAATATATGTTCCCGAAAGCGCACGCCGCGGCCTATGTGATCTCCGCACTTCGCGTGGCATGGTACAAAGTGCATCGCCCGTTGGAGTTTTATTGCGCTTATTTCACCGCCCGCCCGGAGGATGTGGATGTTCCTACCATTATGCAGGGGCGCGAAGCGGTGGAACGCTATATCCAGAATATCAAAGCGAAAGGCAAAGAGGCCACCAAAAAAGAACTGGATGTCTATGAAAATATGCTGATTTTCAATGAATTGATGGCGCGCGGGATCGGGGTGCTGCCGATCGAGATCGGCAAATCCCACGCGGTCAAGTATCTGCCGGAAGACGGCAAAATGCGCCTGCCGTTCGGGGCGCTTTCGGGCGTGGGAGAAAAGGCGGCTTATGCGATTTATGACGCCGTGAATCGCGGCAATTATGTATCACAGGAAGATTTGCTGATCGAAGCGGGCGTTTCCAAAACCATTATGCAAAATCTGGCCGATCTCGGCGCGATGAAAGATTTGCCGGATACCAATCAGATTTCCATGTTTTAGGAGGAAGCGAAATGCAAAAAAATCCCTTTTTTCCGGAAATTCACGGTTGTTTGGCTTTTGGCTGTATGCGATTGCCCATGAAGGGAAACCTCGTGGATGAGGAAGAATTTTGCGCCATGACGGACGCGTTCCTTGCGAGTGGGTTCAATTATTTTGATACCGCGCACGGGTATATCGGCGGGCAAAGTGAAACGGCTGTTCGGGCGTGCGTTTCCAAGCGGTTTGCGCGGGAGCGCTTTGTACTGACGGATAAACTGTCCGATCCTTATTTTCAGTGTGAAGAAGATATCCGCCCGTTTTTTGAATCGCAGTTGCAGGCTTGCGGCGTGGAATACTTTGATTTTTATCTGATGCACGCGCAGGATCATGTGAATTTTGAAAAATTCAAACAGTGCCGCGCTTATGAAACGGCTTTTGCACTGAAAAAAGAGGGGAAGATCCGTCATGTCGGGCTTTCCTTCCATGATAAAGCGGATGTGCTGGATCGCATCTTAACGGAATATCCCGCAATCGAAGTGGTGCAGATCCAACTGAACTATGTGGATTATGAAGACGCCGGGGTAGACAGTAAAAATGTATATGAAGTCTGCGAAAAACACGGGAAGCCGGTCTTGGTGATGGAGCCGGTCAAAGGGGGTCATTTGGCGGCTTTGCCGGCGGTTGCCCAAAAGGTTTTGGATGATCTCGGCGGCGGCAGCGCCGCCGGTTACGCCCTGCGTTTTGCCGCGGATTTTCCGAATGTTTGCGCGGTGCTTTCCGGCATGAGCAACATGGCACAGATGACGGATAATATCGGGATCATGCGGGATGTAAAACCGCTCACCGCCGCCGAGCGGGAGGCAATCTCCAGGGTTTGTGCGATTTTGAAAGACGAAAGCCTGATCCCTTGCACCGCCTGCCGGTATTGTGTGGAAGGCTGCCCGCAGAAAATATTGATCCCGGATTTGTTTGCCTGTATGAATGCGAAACAGGTTTTTCATGACTGGAATCAGGATTATTATTACGGCGATGTGCTGACTTCGACCAACGGGAAAGCGTCGGATTGTATTGAGTGCGGCCGGTGCGAGCATATTTGTCCGCAGCACCTCCCGATACGGGACTTGTTAAAACAGGTTGCCGCGGAATTTGAAAAATAGTTCTCAAAAGGAGGATTCCCTTGGACGAGGCGTTTGCAAGAACAGGGCTTTTATTGGGGGAAGGCGCCCTGCAAAAATTGGCGCATTCGCGTGTGGCGGTGTTCGGCCTCGGCGGAGTGGGCGGTTATGTGACCGAGGCGCTTGCGCGTTCGGGCGTCGGGGCGTTGGATCTGGTCGATCATGATTGTATCAGCCTGACCAATATCAACCGCCAACTTTTCGCAACCAGGCATACGATCGGGCAAAAGAAGGTGGAAATCGCCAAAGACCGGGTGGAAGCCATCAATCCTGCCTGTACCGTGCGGGTGTATCCGGTTTTTTATCTGCCCGAAACGCGGGATCGGTTTGATTTTACGCAATATGATTATGTGGTGGACGCCATTGACACCGTAACGGGAAAACTGGATCTGATCGAGAACGCAAAGCAATGCGGTACGCCGGTGATCAGCGCCATGGGGGCGGGCAATAAAACCGATCCCACCGCTTTTCGCGTGGCGGATCTTTACGATACTTCCGTTTGTCCGTTGGCACGGATCATGCGGCGCGAGTGTCGCAGGCGCGGGATCGAAAGCCTGAAAGTGGTTTATTCAAAAGAGCCGCCGCTTTGCCGGGAAGAACAGTTCGACAGTGCGGAGGAATTGCCGGCCGGGCGGCGGGCGTTGCCCGGGTCGGTGGCATTTGTGCCCTCGGTGATGGGGCTGATTCTGGCGGGGGAAGTGGTGAAAGATTTGATCGGCTTTCACCCGCAAAACAAAGAATAACAAAATTGAGGGAGGAAAACGACCTTGTTCGCACGGCTAAAAAGCGTTGGCCTTTTCGGAATAGAATCGTATATGATCGAAGTGGAAGCGGATGTTTCCACCGGCCTGCCGTCTTTTGATATTGTCGGTTTGCCGGATGCCGCTGTAAAAGAATCGCGTGACCGGGTGCGTGCGGCATTGAAAAATTGCGGTTTCCGTTTTCCCGCCGGCAGGATCACCATCAATTTAGCCCCGGCGGATCATAAAAAAGAAGGCTCGATTTACGATCTGCCGATCTTGCTTGCCATTTTGCAGGCTTCCGGGCAGATCAAAGCCGATTTGCAAGACAGCGTGTTTATCGGGGAAGTGGCGCTGGATGGGCGTGTGCGCGAGGTGGGCGGTGTGCTTGCCATTGCGATCACGGCATTGAAAAACGGTGTGCGCCATCTTTTTGTACCGCAAGGCAACGCAAAAGAAGCCGCTGTGATCGAGGGCATCACAGTATACGGGATTTCCGGTGTGCAGGAATTGATCGGGCATCTTCGCGGAGAAGCCCTTCTTTCACCGTGTCCGAAAACCGAATTGTCCGATGAATCGGTGGAGAGTTTGCTGGATTTCAGCGAAGTAAAAGGGCAACTGGCCGCCAAAAAAGCATTGGAGATCGCGGCGGCGGGCGGGCATAATATTTTGCTGATCGGCCCTCCCGGCGCGGGAAAAAGTATGCTGGCAAAGCGCCTGCCCACCATTTTACCCGAAATGACTTTTGACGAATCGGTTGAAACAACCAAAATTCATTCTATTGCGGGAGTACTGGATCGGGAACATCCCTTTATCCGTGTCCGCCCGTTCCGTTCACCGCATCATACGGTTTCGGTGGCCGGGATCGCCGGCGGCGGCACGATCCCGCGCCCGGGAGAAATCTCGCTGGCGCATAACGGCGTGCTGTTTTTGGATGAACTGCCGGAATTCCGGCGGGATGTGATGGAGGCGCTCCGGCAGCCGTTGGAAGACGGGAAGGTCACGATCTCCCGCGTGGCGGGATCGCTGACATATCCGAGCGTGATCATGTTTGCCGCGGCGATGAATCCTTGCCCGTGCGGCTATTTCGGTCATCCCACGAAGGCGTGTACCTGCTCCCCGCAGACCGTGAAAAAGTATTTGAATCGCATCTCCGGCCCTATGTTGGATCGGATCGATCTGCATGTGGAAGTTCCGCCGGTGGAGTACCAGGAATTGAACTCTTCCGAAAAGGCGGAAAGTTCCGCTGTGATCCGGGAGCGTGTCAACCGCGCCCGTCAACTACAAACCGAGCGTTACCGCGGAACCGGCATTTCCTGTAATGCGCGCCTGACGCCTGCACTGTTAAAAGAAGTCTGCGTGTTGGAGCCGGCAGCTTCGGATTATCTGAAACTTTCTTTTGACCGGCTGGGGCTTTCCGCCCGTTCTTATGATCGGATTTTGAAGGTGGCACGCACCGTG
>CACXFE010000093.1 GCA_902766855.1 Oscillospiraceae bacterium
GGATAGAGTGCAGGCCGAAAATCTTTGATTTTCGAGCGAGCGGCATCCCCGTCCAAGAGAGGGGCGACTTTGTCGACACTCTCAAAGAAGTTTCCGTTGGGAAACTTCTTTTTAATATCTGCCAAGCAAATCAAAGGGTTTTGTTCGTAGTCAGAACGGTTTTTCCGCCCATATACGGCCGCAGCGCCTCCGGGATCTTGACACTGTAATGCTCCCCGTCAAAGCACAGGTTGTTTTCAAGGAAGGCGATCAGCATTCTCGGCGGTGCCACCACCGTATTGTTGAGGGTGTGGGCAAGGTATTTTTTTCCATCCGCCCCTTTGATACGAATGCCGAGTCTTCTCGCTTGTGCGTCACCCAAATTTGAGCAGGAGCAAACCTCAAAGTATTTCTGCTGTTTCGGAGACCATGCTTCCACATCGTAGGATTTTACTTTTAAATCGGCAAGGTCGCCCGTGCAGCATTCCAGAGTTCGCACCGGAATATCCATACTGCGGAACAGTTCTACCGAGTAGCCCCACATTTTGCGGAACCAGTCCATGCTTTCCTCCGGGCGGCAAATCACGATCATTTCTTGCTTTTCAAATTGGTGAATACGGTAAATCCCGCGTTCTTCAATGCCATGCGCGCCTTTTTCTTTGCGGAAACAGGGGGAATAACTGGTCAAAGTTAAAGGCAGTTGCTCTTCGGGGGTGATCGTGTCAATAAATTTGCCGATCATCGAATGCTCCGAAGTGCCGATCAAATACAGATCTTCCCCTTCGATTTTGTACATCATGGCGTCCATTTCCTCAAAACTCATCACGCCGGTCACCACTTTGCTGCGGATCATGTAAGGGGGGATACAATAGGTGAATCCTTTGTCGATCATGAAATCGCGCGCATAAGCCAGCACTGCCGAGTGCAGGCGGGCAATATCGCCCATTAAATAATAAAATCCTTCCCCGGCCACACGCCCTGCGGCTTCTTTGTCGATCCCGCTGAACAGCTGCATAATATCGGTGTGATACGGGATTTCAAAATCCGGGTGAGTCTGGCTGCCAAACTGCTCTACTTCCACATTTTCGCTGTCATCTTTTCCAACGGGAACACTGGCATCCACGATGTTCGGGATCTTCATTTGGATTTCGGTCACGCGGCGGGAAAGTTCGTCTTCCTTTTCTTCCAACATTTTCAATTCGGCGGCTTGTTCGTTCACCTGCCGTTTCAGTTCCTCGGCTTCTTCCCGCTTGCCTTGCCCCATCAGCATCCCGATTTGTTTGCTGATTTTGTTGCGGTTGGCGCGCAGATCGTTTGCGCGGCTGTTCGCGGCGCATTTTTCCCCGTACAGTGCAATGACTTCATCTACCAGTGGCAGTTTGCTTTCCTTAAACTTTTTTTTGATATTTTCTTTTACAAGGTCCGGATTTTCACAGATAAATTTTATATCCAGCATATTGCATTCCTCCGATTACACGGTATAATACGGCCGCGAATTTTCGATTGCCGCGAAAGCGGCGGAAAACGCGCGTTTATCGGCCTATTAAAAACAGTATACCACATTCGCGGGAAATTGTAAAGTTTTTCTGCGCGCTTTCGGTTTTGTCGGCAAAGTTTCTGAAAGGCAGAAAAATCAAAGGGGGGCAAACACCGGGGACGAAGAAGTGCCGGGATGGCTCCCGATCACGAAAAAGGGCCTGCCCCTGTCTTGGCAGACCCTTTTTGTGTTTAATCGTAAATCATGGCGGGATCCTCTTCGGAACGCGGCGCGTGGGCTAAAATGGTTTTCAGATTTTTTCGAATCAAGGTTTCCGCGCGGTGCTGCGTGTAGTTATAATGAGAAAGGGAAAATCCCTTTTCTTTTGTTTTTTGATCCCCTTCGTCCAGGATTTCAAGGCGATGCGCCCGGTAATAGAGTTGATGATAGGCTTCTTCCCGCACTTTTGGGTTTTTGTCATCGGTCAAGGTGATGAGATACGGCACCGCCGAATCCGAAAGGGTGCCGAGATACGAAACATCAAAATTCCTAGCATATCCGTTTTGATACCGGGTGACATTATATGCGGCGATCGTGCGGTCAATATCGCAATATCCCACGGCGAGCGCAACCACGGTAAAGAAAATCAGGCATACTTTGATCAGCGGGAATTTTCGGTTTTGCAGATAGATCAGCAACATCAAGTTGAGAACCAAAAGCATGATCATGAAAATGCTGGTCAGCAAGCGCAGTCTTGTGAGATCAAAAGAGCGGATATACAGAAACATTTTGGAAAGTGCCGTAGCAGTGAAAACCATCGAAAACAGGCAAATGAGCGTGGCAAATAAACGGGCGGGAAGCGGGATACGGTCTTTTGCGTCCCGTGCCGTAAAGTGCGAAATGATCAGGATGATCAGGGTATTGATGCCGCAAACTGCGCAGATTTCAAAAAAGCCGCGGCGCGCGTAATCGGCAAGAGTGAACGAATAACCGGCCGGCAAAATACCCGAGAACGCGCTGAAAAAGTACGCCAACTGGGAAAGCAGATAAATCGTATAGATGACCGAAAGCACACAGAGCAGGGTGGCAACGGTCACGGGCGAAAACGAAGAGGAGGCGGCACTTTCAAACTTGGGCGCTTTTTCGGCAAAATCATTTTTGGCGGCAAACAACAGGGAAAACAGAAAAATGGCAAGCGCGGTGCCGAGGATGATTTTTAAAATCAGTGTGCCGATGCGGGAAAATACGGTGGAAATCAGCCCTTCAAACGCGGCGTCGGAACTGATGAGAAGGGGAAGCACAACGATGAGAACCGGCACGGAAAGCGCAAGGCCCAATAAAACCTGGCGGTTCGGCCCGCGCTTATCGCCGGCTTTCCGGTAGGCGTTATAGGCGTAAAAAGGTTCCGCTATATATTGAAACGCGGAAACCAATACCGAGTTAAGCGCGCGCAAAATCGGATTTCGGCCGGTGCTTTTGCTGAAGGAGTAGGAAAGAAAAACACCGTATAAAATCCCCGTCCCGCCAAAGAGCAGGACATTGGTCAACCCATCGTTATACAGGGCGAACACGCCCGACGCCGCAAGCGAGGCAACGGCGGCAAACAAGGCCAGCGCATTGCGCTGATGTGGAACTTTTGCCATGTATGAAACAGTCAGGCAAAGCAAGAGCAGATAGGAGAGCGGGAAACCCGCCCGAAAACCGCCGAACAGCGATAAATGCACCAGCAAAACCGAGCAGGCAAGCGTGAGAACGGCAAACACCGAATCGTGTTTTTGCCAATCCGCCGGGATTTTGGCAAAGGGATTAACGAAATCCGGGGTGGCTTCCGAGGGCTCCGGCGCCGCCGTTTCGGGAGAAAGTGCGTTGTTTTCTGTTTCTGACATCATTCAGTCCTCCTGATATTCTAAAATGTCGCCGGGTTGGCATTGCAATTCCCGGCAAATATTTTCCAAGGTGGAAAAGCGGATGGCTTTTGCCTTATTGGTTTTTAAAATCGAGAGATTGGCTTGTGTGATCCCGATCCTCTCCGCCAGTTCGCCGGAGGAGATTTTCCGTTTTGCCATCATCACATCCAAATTGATTACAATCGCCATATTCTTCACCTATATTGTCAGTTCGTTTTCGCTTTTGATTTCGATTGCGGCAGAAAATATATTTTTGATCACCCGAATGATCAGAGCGAAGAAGGCCGCCGCGATCCCTATGATATAAAAAGGAAGATAAAAATAACCGGATGCGAGCGTGATCAGCGAAACCGCCGCACAGCAAAGCGAAAGTGCGCGAAGCAGAGTGGTATTGCCTGAAATGAAGATTTCCCCTTTTCGAAGATGCAGCAGCAAGCAGTGCAGGCAGAATAGGAGAACAAGCGCAAAGGGCAGGCACGCGTAGCAAACCGTCAGCAGAACGGGCGCCAGTTCCGCGGGGCGGTGTAAGCCGACAATGTAGGTGTTTACGATCAGCGGCAGTAAAAAAACCGCAAGAAGTGCGATGACACCGAATAAATCGGTTAAAATCAAGGAAAGTAAGACCGAGCGTTTATGTGACCACATATGAAAACTCCTTTACTTCGGGAATTGCGCACCATGGCAAGAATGCTTTATGGGCATCATACCACCGTTTTTATCGTTTGTCAATAAAAAATTACCGAAAAAAGATATTACAGTTTTGTAACCCTCCTTATGACGAAGGAAAAAATGAAAATCATAAACGAGAAAACGGGAGAAAAAATGAGAAAACATGAGAAAAAACGAGATTGCGGAGCGTAAATTAAAATTTATGAAAATCATGGTTGACAAGGGAAAAAAGTTGTGGTATGATAATGAGGCTCGAAAAAAACAGAAAATTTTGGAGGTTTTGAAAATGTCAACATTTATGGCAAAACCTGCTGAAATTCAGCGTAAATGGTATATCGTCGATGCGGCGGGCAAACCCCTTGGGCGCACAGCGGTCAAAGTGGCCGAAATTCTGCGCGGGAAACTCAAACCCGAGTTTACGCCCCATGTCGATTGCGGCGACCATGTGGTTGTCATCAACGCTGAAAAAGCGGTTTTAACAGGGAAAAAGTTGGAAAAGAAATTCTATCGCCGTCATACCGGGTATATCGGTGGCCTGAAAGAAGTAAAATACGCTTCTTTGATGAAAACCCGCCCGGAACTTGCGATGGAACTTGCTGTAAAAGGCATGGTGCCGGATACCACGATCGGCCGCAAGGCGCTGACACGGTTGCATGTTTACAGCGGCTCGGAGTATGCGCAGGTTGCGCAGAAACCCGAAAAGTTTGAATTTTAAGAAGGGAGAGAGAAAGAATGTTTGAAGCAAAATCCTATTTTTACGGAACGGGAAGAAGAAAAAGTTCCGTTGCTCGCGTCCGTCTTTACGCCGGAACCGGGAAGATCACTATCAATGATCGGGATATTGATGATTATTTCGGTCTCGAAACCCTGAAACTGATCGTGCGTCAACCTATGGCGCTCACCGGCGCGGCGGATAAATTCGATGTTGTATGCCGTGTGACCGGCGGCGGCGTGACCGGGCAGGCCGGTGCGATCCGTCACGGCATTGCCCGTGCGCTTCTGCAATCCGATGCCGAGTTGCGCGCTGAATTGAAAAAGGCCGGTTTCTTAACACGCGATCCGCGTATGAAAGAAAGAAAGAAGTACGGTCTCAA
>CACXFE010000094.1 GCA_902766855.1 Oscillospiraceae bacterium
CCGAGGCGCGTCAACCGTTCCAGTTCTTTCTTGTCGGCGATAATACGGTCATGCTCCTGCCTGATGGGGGCAAGGGCGTCCGCCACCACTTCGCCGACGGCCAGCTTGAACTCGCCGTATCCTTTGCCTTCAAATTCGCTTTCCACTTCGGCGGTGGTTTTACCGGTCACCGCGGAATAAATGGAAATCAGGTTGGAAACGCCGGGTTTCTCAGGCGAATAGCGTACAGCGGTATCCGAATCGGTCACCGCGCGCTTGAATTTGCGGATAATGGTATCCCGGTCATCAAGAATGGCGACCCACGCGTTGGCATTTTCATCGGATTTCGACATCTTTTTGGCGGGATCCTGTAAAGACATGATGCGCGCGCCGGCTTTGGGAATATAAGCGTCCGGCACGGTGAAAACATTTCCGTATATATTATTGAAGCGAATGGCAATGTCCCTTGCAATTTCAAGGTGCTGCTTCTGATCCGCCCCGACCGGCACCAAATCGGATTGATAGAGCAGAATATCCGCCGCCATCAAAACCGGGTAGGAGAACAGACCCACATTGATGTTTTCGGGGTGTTTGGCGCTTTTGTCTTTAAACTGCGTCATACGGGACATTTCCCCGAACTGCGTGTAACAAGAGAGCAGCCATGCAAGCCCCGCGTGCTCCGGCACATGGGATTGCACAAATACGGTGTTTTTTTCGGGATCGATCCCGAGGGCAAGCAATAAAGCAAAGGTGGAATAAATCTGGCGGCGGAACTGAGCGGGCTCCTGCCGCACGGTGATGGCGTGCAGATCCGCCACCGCGTAGGTGCAATCAAACTCGCCTTGCATCGCCACCCAGTTTTTCAATGCACCGAGATAATTGCCGAGCGTTAAAAGACCGCTTGGCTGTATACAACTGAGCACCCGCTTTTTCGGGGCTTCCTGAATAGGTTCACACACTGTTATGACCGCCTTTAATTGATATGTTTGTATTATAGCACAAGAAAAACGGTTTGACAAGTATTATTCCGTCAGGCGTTTTTTGTAGAAAGCGAAAGCCGTGGGAATGGCATACCCTTCCGCAATTTCGGCGGCGGTTTTCCAAAGAAAACCGTTTTGGGGCGCGGCACATTCCACCCGATACCCGATCATCTGCCATTCCACATGGGTAAAGATATGTTTTGCCTCACCGCATGGCGCGATTGATAATACTCGCAATCCTTCTTTTTGTAAAAACGCCGCCGCTTCTTCGGGCGAAAGGCGCCCTTCGGTATTGGGCAGTTCCCAAAGCCCGGCCAGCAACCCCTTCTCCTGCCGTTTGCGCAAGGCAAAACGACCGCTTTCAGAAAGTAAAAAAACCGTTTTTTGCAGAACGCGCCGCTCTTTTTTAGGGCTTTTGACCGGGTATTGCAGCACCGCGTTTTCCCGATAAGCAAGGCAGAGTGAAGCGAGGGGGCATTCCGCACAGCGGGGAAGGGCGTTGGGCAGGCAAACCGTTTCACCGAGTTCCATGATCCCTTGTGTGAGATCGCCCGCATCCCGCCCGGTGGGATATATGCTCCGCAAACTTTCGGTTACCGCTCTTCTGGTGGCGGGTTGCATAATATCGTCCTTACAAGCGGTCAACCGCGTAAAAACCCGCAGAACATTGCCGTCTACCGCCGGTTCGCTTTTTCCGTAGGCGATCGAAGCGATCGCCCCGGCGGTATAGTCCCCGATGCCGGGCAGTTTCCGCAGTTGTGCCGCGGAATCGGGAAGCGTGCCGCCGTAGGTTTGCACGATTTCTTTCGCCGCTTTTTTCAGGTTGCGCGCGCGGCTGTAATACCCGAGGCCCTCCCAGGCTTTCAGCACGCGGTCTTCTTCCGCTTCGGCAAGGCTTTGCACGGTAGGGAAGGCGGCTAAAAATCGCTCGTAATACGGCAGTACCGCCTCAATGCGGGTTTGCTGCAACATGATTTCGGAAATCCAGACATGATAAGGGGTGGGATCCTCTCTCCACGGCATGGCGCGTTTATGGGCGCGATACCATGCCAGCAGAAGGGAAAAAGCCTGCGGCGGCAGAGAATCATATGCGGTTTTGGCAAGATCATTTTGGCGCGGCAAAGCATTTCCTCCGTTTCAGGGTATAAATCAAGCAGACCGCCGTAACGGACAGCCTGCCTGTCGTTTTTTCTGATTATTCTTCGGGTGCGGCTTGAACCGGCGCATCTTCTTCGGAAGATTGCGCTTCCGGCTCGCCGGAAGGCTCTTCCGCGGCGGTTTCTTCTTCGGGTGTTAATTCAATGAAATCGCATTCTTTCGCTTTGTCATCAAGCATTTGTTTGATTTTTGCCGCTCCGACAACCGCCGCCGCTCCCAGCGCCATGCCGAGAAGACCTGCCAGCGCGATAAAGGGCAGTTGTTGCTTTTTGCCCCGTGCAATGCCTTGCTTGAAAGTGCCGGTTTTTTCCAGCAGTTTTTCAGGATTGTATTCTTTGGCGGCCTGAGCGATTTTTGCGTAATCCAAATTTTTAAACATGGTATTTCCTCCCACCGTATTGTTTCTGTTTATTCTATTGTTATTATTATACACGAATCGGAGGAAAAATGCAACAAAAAAGAGAAAAGAAGATCACCGCATGGTGCGCATGGCGTTCAGAATGGCCAGCACCGCTACACCTACATCGGCAAAAATGGCGATCCACATATTGGCAAAGCCGAGTGTCGCCAGCAATAACACGGCCGCCTTCACCGAAAGCGCGAACACCACATTTTGCCGCGCGATCCGCATGGTTTTGCGGGCAATTTTGACCGCGGCGGGCACGCCGGACAGTTTATCATCCATCAGCACCACATCCGCCGCTTCGATGGCCGCGTCGCTTCCGAGCGCCCCCATCGCAATACTGACATCCGCCCGTGCCAAAACCGGCGCGTCGTTGATCCCGTCACCCGTGAAAGCGGGTTTGGCACCGCCGGCAATCAATTCTTCGATCGCGTTTACTTTGTCTGCCGGGAACAATTCGGCACGGATTTGCGTGATTTGCAAAGCGTCTCCTACATATTGAGCAATTTCCCGCCGATCCCCCGTGAGCATGACCGTTTTGCGGATCCCCAGTTTTTGCAGCGCGGCGATGGCCGCCGGGGCGTCTTCCTTGATCTCATCGGTGATGACAAGACAACCGCAATACTGCCCGTCCCGCGCGAGATAGATCGCCGTGCCCGCAACGGAAGGCTCTGCCGGGGTAATGCCGATTTCCCGCATCAGGCGTGCGTTTCCGGCAAAAACGCGCCGTCCGTCGATCACGGCTTCGATGCCCTGGCCGGGGTGTTCGGTCATTCCCCGGATGCGCTCCCGGTCAAACGGTTCCGGATACGCCCGGGTGACCGAGCGTGCGATCGGGTGCGCGGAATGGCTTTCCGCCATCGCGGCAAGGCAAAGCAATTCTTCCTCGCTCATCCCGACGGGCAGAACTTCCGTTACTACGAAATTTCCTTTGGTCAGCGTGCCGGTTTTATCAAAAACAAAAGTATCCGCCGCCGCCAACTGCTCTAATTGGCGGGAGCCTTTGATCAAAATACCTTTTTTGGAAGCGCCGCCGATCCCTCCGAAAAAGGAGAGCGGCACCGAAATCACCAGTGCGCAGGGGCAGGAAACGACCAAAAAGATCAGCGCCCGCCTAAGCCAGCCGGCAAAACCGCCGACAAAGAGGGGCGGAATCACCGCCAAAAGAAGCGCCGCCCCCACCACGCAGGGAGTGTAGTATTTGGCAAACCGGGTAATGAAGGTTTCGGTTTTGGCCTTTTTGGAAGAAGCGTTTTCCACCAGATCGAGAATTTTGGCTACCATGCTGTCGGCATAAATGCTCTCGGTTTTTACTTCGATCAAACCGGTCAGATTCACGGAGCCGCTGATCACACGGTCGCCCGGTTGCTTTTCGAGCGGCAAACTTTCCCCAGTCAGTGCGGCGGCGTCAATGGCGGTATTGCCCGCGATGATCACACCGTCCAACGGAATTTTTTCGCCGGGGCGGATCAGAACGGTTTCTCCTACCGCTACTTCTTCGGGTGAAACGGTCATTTCCGCCCCTTCGCGCAAAACCACGGCGCTCTCCGGGCGGATCTCCATCAGTGCGGCGATATTGCGGCGGCTTTTGCCCACGGCAATGCTTTGGAACAATTCTCCCACTTGATACAGGAGCATAACCGCCACCGCTTCACGATTTTCGCCTAATGCGAAGGCGCCCAGGGTGGCAACGCTCATTAAAAACTGTTCATCGAATAACTGCCCGTGCAGGATATGGCGCACCGCCGTCCATAAAACATCGAAACCTACCGTTAAATAGGGGAGAAGGTAAAGCGCAAAACGGAGGACGGGGTTTTGGATCGGCAAACAGGAGACCGCAATCAGCAGAACGGTCGCCGCGCATATTTTGATCAGTCGCTTTTTTTGTTTCCGTGTCATACAGTACTTCCTATAAGAGAACGCGGCAGTCCGGCTCGATCGAGCGGCAGACTTTCACGGCTTGTTTCACAATTTGGTCGAAACGGTCATCATCCGCTTCGATGGTGAGTTTCTGCGTTAAAAAATTGACTTCGGCGTTGATCACACCGTCGATCTTCTTGATCCCTTCGGTCATTTTCGCGGCGCAATGTGCGCAATCCAGATCCTCTACTCGATAAATTTTTTTCATTTTTCATTCGCCCTTTCTTCGGTTAAATGCTCATACCCTTGCCCGATAATGGTGCGGACATGGTCGTCTGCCAGGAAATAATAAATGGTTTTGCCTTCGCGGCGGCAATCTACCAATTTGTTTTGTTTCAACACTTTCAGTTGATGGGAAATGGCGGATTGCGTCATATGCAGTAACTCTGCGATAGCACACACACATAACTCCGATTCGAATAACAAAAACAAAATACGCATCCGGGTGGTATCCCCGAATAATTTAAAAAGGTCGGCAAGGTCGCTCAACATTTCCTCCCGCGGGAGATCGTGCAACACCGATTCTACCAACGCTTTATGATCATGCAGATGCTGTGCCATCATTTCAACCTCCATTCATATGAATCATCATTCATATGATAAACTATTTTTATGCGTTTGTCAATCCTTTTGTGAAAACTTTTTTCCGGCAGATAATACTTGAAAAAAGGCGAAAAAAAATATATAATGAACAGTAGGTATTGTTTTTGCGTTTTTTTCCATACTAAAAGTGGAGGGAAATGCAATGAGTGATCAGGAAAACAAATCAGAAGAACGAAAAGCCGAACTGGAAGAATTAAAAGAATTGGGCGCCGCCTCCGCCTTGGGAGGCAGGCACAGAATTTTTTGTTTGACCGTGATCGGGGAGATCGAAGGGCACAGTGTTTTGCCGGAGCAAAGCAAAACCACAAAATACGAGCATGTCATCCCGCAGTTGGTAGCGATCGAAGAAAGCCGGGAAATTGAGGGGCTTTTGATCATCCTGAACACCGTAGGCGGTGATGTGGAAGCCGGGCTTGCGATTGCGGAACTGATTTCGGGCATGAAAAAACCAACGGTTTCGTTCGTGTTGGGCGGCGGTCATTCGATCGGGGTGCCGCTGGCGGTTTCGGCAAAGCGATCATATATCGCGCCTTCCGCCACGATGACGATCCATCCGGTCAGAACCAACGGTCTTGTGATCGGTGTGCCGCAAATGATGAACCATTTTGCCCGTATGCAGGGGCGTATCACCGATTTTGTGGTGCGCAATTCCCGCATTTCGGCAGAGCGGTTTACGGAACTGATGATGAATACCGGCGAAATGGTAACCGATGTCGGCTCGGTCTTATCGGGCGAGCAGGCAGCGGCGGAAGGATTGATCGATCGGATCGGCACCCTGAGCAGTGTGATCGAAGGGTTGTATGAACTGATCGAAACCGGATGATCCGCGGCGTGCCGCGGCATTCATTCGCCACCATTTCGTCAGATTAAATAAAGGAGAACAGGAATGGCAGCAAAAAAAAGCAGCGGCCGTGCCAAGAGTGCCACGGCAACAAAAATGCAAAGTCAGACAAGAGGCGAAACGGCGGCGGGAAGACGGCAGTTGATGTCGGTCATATGGTTTGCGGTTTCGGTGTTTTTGCTTTGCGTGGTTTTTATCAAAGGGCAAAATATCTGGTTGGCCATACATAATTTTATTTTCGGCGTTTTCGGGGTGACCGCGTATTTTTATCCCTTTTTGTTGGGGTTTGTGGCCGTCCTGTTTGCGATGGATAAGATCGGCGGATCGATCAATGCCAAGATCATTGAATCGGGGATCCTTGTCATGCTGATCGGCGCGGCAGTGGACATTTTTGTCAAGCATGAAGAGGGGCAGACCTTTTGGGAGCATTTAACGGCGGCATATGCGGCCGGTTCCCATTTAAGAAGCGGCGGCTTCATGGGGGCGCTGCTCGGTCAGCCGCTTTATATGGCTTTCGGGAAAACCGGGGCGGTCATCACGGTGTTTTTGCTGATCTTTGTCTTTTTGATGATCATTACAGGTACTACGCTGATTGCCTTTTTTAAAACCCTTTCCCGCCCGGTGCGCACGATTTCCGAACAGGCGGAAACGGTTTATCAGGAACGCATGAACCGCGCGGATGAACGCGGCAAAACGATGAAAGTGATCAAGGGGTTCAATGTGGACATCCCGGTGGATGATATTCCCGAAAAGCGCAAAAAAACAAACGAAACGCTGGATGAAAAACAACGGAAAGTGGTATCCGCGTATTACGGGCAGGAGCCGGAACAAGGGGAAGAACAGTTGCCTCCCGTTCCTGCCGAGCCGCCGGTGCAGAAAGAACATAATATCGACGATGCGTTGAAAGCCGCCCGGCAGGAAGCCGCGGAAGCAAAGCAGCAGGAAAAACCGGCACCGATCGAAAAAACCGATGTGGCGGCGGAAACAGAAAAATTCACGCAAGCAGTCTTGCAGGATGAGGAGCAGGCGGAAAACGAATACCATTATCCGCCGCTTACCTTGCTGAAAGAAACCAAAGTGAATAACGCCGCACAGTTATCGGCGGAATTGGATATGACGGCGGAGCACCTGGTAGAAACGCTGAAAAGTTTCGGGGTGGAAACACGGATCGTGGATATCAGCCGCGGGCCTACGGTCACACGGTATGAATTGCAGCCGTGCGCCGGGGTCAAGATCAGTAAGATCACCAATTTGGCGGACGATATTGCGTTGAATCTTGCCACGGCGGGCGTGCGGATCGAAGCGCCGATCCCCAATAAAGCGGCAGTTGGTATCGAGGTGCCGAATAAAGCCAGCGCAGTGGTAGGAGTGCGCGGGATTTTGGAATCCCCGGCGTTTTCCTCCGCCAAAAGTAAGTTGACCGTCGCCCTCGGGCGGGACATCGGCGGCAATGTGGTGACCACCGATATTGCCAAAATGCCGCATGGGCTGATCGCGGGGGCAACCGGATCAGGTAAATCGGTTTGTATCAATTCCATCATCATCAGCCTGTTGTATAAAGCCACGCCGGATGAGGTGAAATTGCTGATGATCGACCCGAAGGTCGTGGAACTCGGCATTTATAACGGGATCCCGCATTTGCTGGTGCCGGTGGTAACGGATCCGCGCAAGGCGTCCGGGGCGCTGGGATGGGCGGTCAGTGAGATGGAAAAACGCTATAAAATGTTTGCCGATCGCGGCGTAAGAGATTTAGCGGGGTATAATAAATTTGTAGAAAACTGCAACGATCCCGAAATCGTGAAAATGCCCCATATTGTGATTATCATTGATGAGTTGGCGGATCTGATGATGACCGCGCCGAACGAGGTGGAAGATTCGATCAATCGCATCGCGGCAAAAGCGCGTGCCGCCGGGATGCACCTGATCATTGCCACCCAGCGCCCTTCGGTGGATGTGGTGACCGGCGTGATCAAAGCCAATATCCCTACGCGTATTGCGTTTGCGGTGTCTTCTCAGATTGACAGCCGCACCATTCTGGATTCCGCCGGGGCGGAAAAACTGCTCGGCAGGGGAGATATGCTGTTCAGCCCTGTCGGCTCTACCAAACCAAACCGCATCCAAGGCTGCTTTGTAAGCGATGAAGAAGTGGAGGCCGTGGTGGAATACATCAAGGGCGATCATTCTGCGGATTATGACGACGATGTCATGGTCGAGATCGAGCGACAGGCGGCGATCGAGAAGAAACAAAAAACCGGCCTGCCGGAAGATGGGCCGGATGAAGACCCGATGTTGAGCGATGCGATCCGTGTTGTGGTGGAGAGCGGGCAAGCCTCTACCTCGTTACTGCAAAGAAAACTGAAACTCGGTTATGCCAGGGCCGCCCGTATTGTGGATGAAATGGAACAACGCGGCGTGGTAGGGCCTTATGAAGGCTCCAAGCCGCGTAAGGTGTTGATCTCCAAAGAGCAGTGGATGGAGCGGGAAGCCGCAGGGGATCCCGCCCCCGAAACGGAAGAATAGGTATATTCAACAAAGGAAAACGGCTACTGCAACTTTCCAAACGAGAGTTGCAGCAGCCGTTTATTTTTTGCTTTTATTCTTCCAAGGCGTGAAGAAGCGCTTCGCAATCGGAAACAATTCGGTCGGCACCCGCGGCGCGCAGTTCCTCAGGGGTGCGAAATCCCCAATCCACCGCAATACAGGGGATCCCGGCAGCGGCGGCGGTGGCAACATCCACTTCACTGTCGCCTATGTAAACGGCGGCGGAACGCGGCTCTTGCAAAACACGGAGAACTTCTTCTACGGCGTCGGGCGCGGGCTTTTTGCGCACACCCGGTTTTTCCCCGACCGCATAATCAAAAACATCCCCGAAATATTGTTTGCAAAGCGGTTGCACGGCATAATCGGCTTTATTGGAAACCACCGCGATTTTCCAACCGCCTTTTTTCAGTGTTTTCAACAATTCCGGAATGCCGGGATAAGGGGCGGTGTGGATCGCGCAATGCGCGGGGTAATATTCGTTAAAAAGCGTATACACCCGCTCGGTCACGGCTTCATCGCTTCCGGCGGGTACGCCCCGCTCGATCAGTTTGTGGATCCCGTTTCCTACAAAACGGCGCACCTCTTCAAGGCTTCTTTCCGGAAAACCGCTTGCAGAAAGGCAGTAATTCAAAGAATCTTTTAAATCTTCTAATGTGTTGAGAATGGTTCCGTCCATATCAAAAACGGCTATGGCTTTTTTCATTGATCTTCCTCGCCTTATCATGATAAATCAGCCGCCCGAAGGTTCGGACGGCTGGATCTTTAATCTAAAATATATATATCCACATATTTTACACCGACGACCGTGCAATCCGCATATGTGTCCATAAACAGATCCACGCCGGTGGGATATTTTTTAATAAATCCGCCGGTATCCGCCGCAACGGCATACCCGTAAATGAACTTACCGTCCGCTGTGCGGATATACATTCTGGTGCCGTAGGGAATCACTTTCGGATTCACCGCGATATAACCCGGCTGCGGGTAAACCCCTGTGGAACAGTTATGCCCGGTGTGAGTATAAGCGGTGGCACGGGAAGTGATTTTTGATTTGTAATGCACCGGAACGCCGTTCGCATCCAGTTCAATGGGGGATGGGGGCGTTAAGGTAGACCAGCATTTTACAGAAGCGCTGGTGGTAACCGCCGCAGCGGTTTTTACGGTAGAAGCCGCAACCTTTTTGGTGCCTATGGTTTTAATGGAATCGATCGCGTTTTTCACAACATTGACTGCCGTAACGGTTTTGCCGGTGGAAACCCCGTTGACCAGTTTTTCGGAATAGGTGACTTCTTGTACACCGTTGCGCCCGGCGGTCTGTGTAACAGAGCCTTCTGCCGAAGCGGAAGAATAAACGGTTTTGGTTTGATAGGGAATTTCTTCGGTGTAACTGCCTGTGACATATTCCACATCGGCATAGTCGATATAAACCGTGTCTGTAATTTCGGTGTCCAGCGCAGGTTCTACAAAATCGGATTCATCGGCCTGAATGCCTGCCAGTGTTAAGGCATCCTGCACGGTGCCGCCGGTAAATTCCAAAGTGACGGTTTCATCCCCTTGGGTAATATAGACCGGATAGGGATATGCGATTTCCACCGTTGTGGTGTTTGCTTGAAGGGAAGTGCTGAGAATCTTATAATTGTCGGACTTTAAATTCAAACCGGTGAGAAGCTGCGCGACATTTACATCCAGCGCATGAACGGTGTAAGTGTGTTCACCGTCGAAAACTTTTACGGTTTTCACCGAGGCGCCAAACAAAGTGACTGCCGCAATGGTGAAAGCAGTTAAAACCGCAATCCCACCGACGCGTATTTGCCGTGCCTCAAACAGCCGGGAAAGAAAGCCCTTAATTCGTTCTATCATCTAATAACTCCTTTAATCGGGTGGAAAACCACCTTTTTGTTAAGTTTAGAACAACGCGTTCCGAGTACCTTTCCTGATAGCCTCGTTATTATATCGCACAAATTCCACGGTGTCAAAGGGAGTCAAAATCGTGATTTTTGTTAAAAATAACGAAAAAAGTTGTTGTTTTTCAAAAAGTTACAAACCTGTAACCTTTACACAGTAGAAAAAATGCCAATTTTTAACATTTTGCTTGTGCAACCATACAAATTCGCCATCGGAAAATCGGCGATGACCGCCCTTTAACCTTATTTTATACTAAATTTGGTGGTTTTATTCACCTTTCAAAGTAAATCATACCATATACGGAAAAGAAATTTTTAAAAAAACAGTTTACAAACGGAAGAAAATGTGATAAAATAATGGTAACCTTTAAGGCGGTACGGAGATACCGGCAAGGCAATCGCGGCATGGCTATATATTATATATATGTATATAGGCTTCTTTTTGTTGCAATCGCGCCTTGTGAAAACAAGGCGCTTTTTATATGGAACGCGGGGTGAACGGAGTGGAAAAAATCAAAGCCGTTTTAATGGATGCTTCTGCCGTATCGCGCGCACTGAAACGAATTGCACATGAAATTTTAGAGCATAACAACGGCTGTGAAAATCTTTGCATTGTGGGGATCAAGCGGCGCGGTGTGCCGCTTGCACGGTTGATCGCCGGGCAGATCGCCCAGATCGAAGGGGTGCAGTTGCCGGTAGGGGAACTGGATATTACCTTTTACCGGGATGATCTAACGACCGTTTCGGTGGAACCGATCATCCGGCAAGAGGCGATCGATTTCCCGGTGGAAGGGAAAAAGATTATTCTGGTGGATGATGTGCTGTATACCGGGCGCACCGTGCGCGCCGCGTTGGACGCGATCATGAAACACGGCAGGGCGGCGGAAGTACAGTTGGCGGTTTTAGTGGACAGGGGGCATCGGGAATTGCCGATCCGCGGGGATTATGTAGGAAAAAATGTTCCCACATCGAAAACCGAGTTTATCGCGGTCAAAATCCCGCCGCTTGAAGAGGAAACCGCCGTGGTACTGATGGAAAGAAATTAACCGGGGCAACCCGTTTAATCAAAAAAATTGGAGGATGTAGAAAGATGAAACTGATTTACAATGTCAAAGACAAACCCAAATTCGGGCAAGTAATCGTATTTGCGATTCAGCAATTACTGGCGATTCTTGCCGCCACAATCGCGGTTCCCGCGATCATCGGGAACGGAATGTCCCAATCGGCCGCTTTGTTCGGCGCGGGTGCCGGCACGATCGTGTATCTGCTGTTCACGAAATTCCAAAGCCCGGTATTTTTAGGCTCTTCCTTTGCTTTTTTAGGCTCCATGGCTACCGCTTTTGCGGGCGCGGCTTCGGCCTCTGCCGGTTATATGGGCATTTTGCTCGGTGCGGTGTTTGCCGGCCTGGTATATGTGGTGATCGCCCTGATCGTGAAAATCGCGGGAGTGGGCTGGATCAATAAACTCATGCCTCCCGTCGTGATCGGGCCGACCGTTGCGATCATCGGTCTTTCTCTTGCGGGCAACGCCATCGGCGATACCGTCGGTGTGGCAAAAGAAGGCTCTTCCTTTGTTATGAACGCGCATGCGGGCGCTTGCATTGTTTGCGGCTTGGTAACCCTGTTTGTTACCATGCTTTGCTCGGTTTTCGGCAAAAAGATGCTGAAAATGATCCCCTTCATCATCGGCATCGTCGCCGGCTATTGTGTGGCAACGATTTTCACCCTGATCGGAAATTCGGTTGGAAACGACGCTCTGAAAATCATTGATTTTTCCGCTTTCAGCAATTTGCAATGGATCCCGGATTTCACCTTCGTTACCGCTTTCAAAGGCGTAAGCGAGATCGACGGCGCCTATATCGGCACGATTGCCGTGGCGTATATCC
This sequence comes from Oscillospiraceae bacterium, assembly GCA_902766855.1. GTDB lineage: Bacteria > Bacillota > Clostridia > Oscillospirales > Acutalibacteraceae > UBA737. The sequence goes on from CACXFE010000094.1 coordinate 12,216, forward strand.
CGGTGGCCTTTGTGGTATTCGCCGAGCATATTGCCGATCATAAGAATATTTCTTCCATTATTGAAACCGATCTTTTAGAGCAACCCGGTTTGCACAGGACCCTGCTGGGCGACGGCGTTGGTTCCATGGTGGGCGCATTCTTCGGCGGCTGCCCGAACACCACTTACGGCGAGTCCATCGGTTGTGTGGCAATTTCCGGCAATGCTTCGATCGTGACCATTTTCACAACGGCCATTTTGGCGATCATCGCTTCCTTCTTTGCTCCCTTTGTGGCATTCCTTTCTACCATCCCCTCTTGCGTCATGGGTGGTGTTTGTATCGCACTGTACGGCTTTATTGCGGTAAGCGGCTTGAAAATGGTGCAAGGCGTAGACCTCAATCAGAACAAGAATCTGTTTGTGGTTTCCGCGATCCTGATCGCGGGGATCGGCGGCATGGCGCTCACATTCGGAAAAATCACCATTACTTCGATCGCCTGCGCTTTGATCCTCGGTATCATTGTCAATCTGGTTCTTTCCAGAAAGAAAGACGAAGAATAATTTAAAATCTTATGAAAAAAGCGGACTGTTGCCGGTTTATTCCGGCGACAGCCCGCTTTTTGTATGTGATTCTGTTTTTTGTAAGATCGCGTGGATCTTGTCGGCAGTGGCGAGCCGCTCTGAAAAAGCGGTTGCCGTGCCGCAGGCAATGCCGAGGCGAAGGGCGGCGTGATAGTCGCCGTTTTGCAGAAAACCGGCCAGGAATCCCGCTACCATACTGTCGCCGCTGCCGACACTGTTGATCAGTTTCCCGGCAGGTGCGCCGGCAGAATGGCGTTTTCCTTGCGCATCCAAAAGAAACGCCCCGTCTTTTGAGCGGGAAACCAGCACATTCTGTGCGCCCATTTCCTGCAATTTCGCCGCATAATGTGCAACGGTTTCTTCCTGATCGGTCTGCACCCCGAACAAATCCCCCAATTCATGATGATTGGGCTTGATCAAAAAAGGATGATACCGTAAAGTATGCAAAAGCAGGTCGCCGGTCGCGTCGATCACAAACCGCACCTGCTTCTTATGCAGGCGCTGTAAAATGGTTTCATAAATATCGGCGGGAAGATTTTTCGGGATAGAGCCCGCCAAAACCAAATAATCTCCGTCGCACACGGCGTCGATTTTCGCCAAAAGCGATTCGATTTCGGCATCGCTTACGGCAGGCCCCTGCGCATTGATATCCAGTTCTGTTTCGGCTTTGATTTTCACATTGATCCGGGTGTTGCCCGCAATCTCGCAAAAATCGCAGCAAATTCCTTCCTCGCACAGCATTTTTTTGAGGTATTCGCCCGTAAAGCCGCCGATAAATCCCAAGGCCTTTCCGGCAATGCCTAAACGCGATAAGATCACCGATACATTGATGCCTTTTCCCCCATAAGTCAGGCTTTCCGAAACCGAACGGTTGATATCGTCTGTTCGTAAGGCCCCCGTGTGCATGACATAGTCAAGCGCGGGATTCAGGGTGACGGTATAGATCATTTGCTTTCAACTCCCTTGGGGTATGTTTGCAGTGCGCCGGTTTGTTGCCGCCGCTTTCAAATTATACCTGTTCGGTCTTTGCTTGTCAATAGGAAAAGGCAACCGCAAACATTGCTTGCGGCTGCCTGTTTCATCCTCGTTGTTTTTGGTTCGGATGTATGGTTTCGCGGCTTCCCCCGGAAAAGCAAATGGGTTTATGCTGCTCCGGCGGCTTTTATTTTGCTTGTAAAGTTTGCGGAAATATGGTAAAATAATTCCACAGAAAAGCGGGGTAAAAAGATGAAAGTAGCGTTTTACACACTCGGTTGCAAAGTGAATCAGGTGGAAACAGAGGCGATGCGGGAGGCATTTGCCGCCGCGGGGCATATCCCGGTGCCGGAGAATGCGCCGTTTGACGCGGTGGTGATCAATTCCTGCACGGTTACCGCGGAGAGTGACCGAAAAACGCGCCAGGCGGTGCGCCGCTTCCGCAAAGAGCGGCCGGAGGCGGCCGTGGTGCTGACCGGCTGTATGGTACAGGCCTTTTCCGAGGCGGCAAAAGCCTTGACCGAAGCGGATGTGGTAACGGGCAATACCGATGTGACCGAGGTTGTTCGCTTGACCGAGCGTTTTTTGCAGGACGGGGAGCGGATCTTCAAAGTCGCGGCGCATCAAAAACGCGAGCGTTTCAATACCCCGCCGCTTACCCGGTTTGAAGA
>CACXFE010000095.1 GCA_902766855.1 Oscillospiraceae bacterium
CCCATAGGCACAATACGCGCAGGCACGCGGCAAATCACGATTGAACGATGAAGCCATGTAACATCCTCTTTTCTTGCAGTCTTTTTTATTTTTTAAGAAAATTTTATTCGGCAAGTTCCGCGATCGTCACGCCGTTTTCCCCTTCCCCAAAAGTACCGAGGCGATATTGCTTGATATTGGGGTGGGATCGCAGATGTGCCTGCACCGCTTGCCGCAAAACGCCCGTTCCCTTGCCGTGAATAATGCGAACGCTGGAAATCCCCGACAGCACAGCGTTATCAATATAGCGATCCAGTTCAAGAACCGCTTCATCCGCCGCCATTCCCCGCAGATCAAGTTCCCCGGAAACTTCCCGCTGCCCTCTGGACATCAGCCCCGTGATCCGGCGGGTTTTCTTTTCCTCGGTTTTCGGGGCGCTTTTCTGATACCGCAGATCACCAAACGGCACCCACATTTTCATCGCGCCGGACAAAACATAGGCTTTCTTTTCCTTCTCTTTTACTTCCAGCACCGTGGCTTCTTTGCGAAGGTCGGCAATCAGCACCGTATCTCCCGGATGCAGCGCTTCCACCGGGCTTCCCACAGCGGCGCGCTTCATCACCGGGTCGGCGCTCTTCTCCAGTTCCTCCATGCTCCGCTTGAAACTTTCCCGCGCCTTTTGTGCGGTTTTCGCGGCATTTTCGGCGCTCATTTGTTTTTTCATTTCTTCCAATTCGTTGAGCAGCCGCGAAGATTGCGCGCGGGCGTTTTCTAAAATCGCATCGGCGGTTTTGCGGGTTTGTTCCATCACTTTTTCACGCTTGTTTTCCCATTCTTTTTCCCGCTCCGCCGCGGCCTGTTCCGCCGCACTCAATTCCTGGCGAAGCCGGCGCGCTTTTTCATGTTCTTTTTCCGCGTGCCGCCGCGCCGATTCCAAGGAAGCCACCACCCGCTCAAAGCGCAGATCCTGATCCGATACCTCTGCTTTCGCGGTGCGAATGATCTCCCCGTCAAGCCCCAGCCTGCCCGAAATCGCAAAGGCGTTGGAGCGCCCCGGCGTTCCCACAATCAGGCGATAAGTAGGTTTCAGCGTGGTGACATCAAACTCACAGGAAGCGTTTTCCACCCGCGGCGTATCAATGGCATACGATTTCAGTTCCGGGTAATGCGTGGTTGCCACGATCTTGGCGCCCGCCGCATGCAGGTGCATCAGGATCGCCTTGGCAAGCGCGGCCCCCTCGATCGGGTCGGTACCGGCGCACAACTCATCAAACAAAACCAGGGAACGGTCGTCTGCCAGCCGGGTGATCGAAATAATATTGACCATGTGGGAAGAAAAGGTGGAAAGCGACTGTTCGATGCTCTGCTCATCCCCGATGTCGGCAAAAACACGGCGATAAATCGCCACGCGGCTGCCGTCGTCCGCCGGGATCATCAGCCCGCACATGGTCATCAGCGTCAACAGTCCTACCGTTTTTAAAGTCACCGTTTTTCCGCCGGTATTCGGCCCGGTAATCACCAAAGTATCGTACTCTCCGCCCAGTTCCACCGTAACCGGCACCACTTCTTTCGCCGGGATCAGCGGGTGACGCGCGCGTTTGAGTACCGTGATCCCCTCCGCATTGATTTGGGGCAGAACGGCCTTCATACGGTATGCCAATTTGGCTTTGGCAAAAATCAGATCCAACCGCACCAAAGCCGCGTAAGAGGCAAGGATCCCCTCGGCAAAATTGCCCGCCTCGGCCGATAATTCTGCCAAAATCCGGTCGATCTCCTCTTTTTCTTTCAGTTTCAGCACCCGGATCTCATTGCCGGCTTCCACCACCGCCATCGGCTCAATAAACACGGTGGAGCCGGTGGAAGAAGTATCGTGTACGATCCCGCCGATCTGCGCGCGATGCTCCGCCTTGACCGGCACAACAAATCTTCCGTCCCGTTGGGTGATGATAGCCTCCTGCAAATATTTTGCCGTTTGTCCCCGCACCAGTTTCTCCAAACTCTCACGGACGCGGCTTTCTTTCGCCACGATTTTCCGCCGAATATCGTATAACGCGGGGGAAGCGTGATCGTTCAGTTCATCCTCCGATTGAATGGCAAAGGTGATTTTCTCTTCCAGATACGGGTTTGGCATCAGTTCGGCAAAAAGCCCGTCGATCGAAGTGGCGTGTTTGCTTTCCGCCCCGTCCCGCCACGCTTTCAAACCGCGGATCACTCGCAAAGTTTCGGCAATATCCAGCAATTCCGGGATTGATAAGGTGGCCATCGCCTGCGCCCGCCGCAATGCGGGCGCCATATTTTTGGCACGCCCGAAAGAAGGCGACGAGGTACGCGCCAAAAAAGCGTATGCGTCGGCCGTGTTGGCCAGCAAACGCGCCACCTCTTCTGCTTCGGTGACCGGGGTAAGCGCCAGCGCTTCTTCGCCCGCGTCCGCCGTAACGGTCTGCTCCGCCAAGAAGGCAAGAATCTTATCCAATTCCAGCATTTTTGCCGCTTTGGAAGCCTCATATGCTTTCATACTTTATTCCTCATCTTCAAAACTGTCAAGATTGATTTGAAAACCGCCGTCAAATCCGTTTTCGATTTTCGGGATCTCAATGGAGGGCGGCTCCGTCGGATCCGGCAAAGAAGGATCCCCGCCCGGCAATTCGCGTTCGGCTTCCTCCGCAGCTTCTTCGCGTTTCCATTTGCGGATCAAACTTTCCCCCTCCGGGTAACGGGTCCCGCGCATACGCCCGGCAAAGAACAGGCAGCACAGTACATAGACCGCCAACACCGCACAAGCGCCGCCGGTGATCATCAACCCTTCGGTCAACCCCGGTGTTTGATACGAAAAACGGATCACGCTGTTGCCCGCCCCGACTTTGACGGCCATAAAGCCGGCATTGACTTTCTCGATCCCGGCTTTTTCCCCGTTGACGGTCGCGCTCCAACCCGCGTCATACGGAACCGAGAAGAACACCAAATTCGGTGCTTCCCGCGTAACTTCGGCGGTAAATCCGCGGCGATCGATTGCAAACGAGGTGGCCGCCGTTTCCCGCAGCCGATCGCAATCGTAACGCATGGCGTCGTCGGTCAAAGAAAGGGTGGTCGCGTCTTCCGTGCTGAAAGGCGGCAGTTCCACTTCCTCGATATTTTGCAGCAGATCCCCGTACTTTTCAATTTGTTTTTCATCCAACAGTATGGCTTTTAACATCATCGCGGCGCGATTGCTTTTGCTGTAACCCTCGCAAAAATCCCGCGTCATATAATACCGGTAAGAAAACCCGTAAGGAATATAATTGTCGTTCTCATAAATATAATAACCGTTTTCGGTTTTTACATATTCATAATCGGGCATTCTCGGTTCATCATTATCATCCAGAAAACTTTTCGCGCCTTTGCGATTCAACAAATATTTGACCGAGAGAAGCGGGCGGATCGCCGCCTGCTCTACATCCGGGCGGCTGCCTACCGATCGTTCTACCCCGATATAATCATAAAATTCAAAAATGGAAGCGGGCACCACCGAATGAAACGCGTTGATTCCGTTCAGGCCGAGATACATGGAAGTGTTATCCACCCCGTCATATACATCCACCCGGAAATCATCCCGCCGCCCGAGATCCACTTCCCCTTCGATCAACTGATTGATCATCACCGCTTTCGGGTCATAGGAATGCGACCGCCCGCAAGCGATAAAAACATGGCCGTATACCATGGCAAGCAGGCAGACAAACACGGTGGCCGCGCGGGTGAACGCCACCCGGTTGCCCCGATACATTTTCAAAAGAACTCCCAGCAAAATCAGCCCGATCAGCGCAATGGCACAGGCGATCCAGAAACGGAAGACATACATCCCGTCACTGCTTTGGGAATAAAGGCCGAAGAGCAGTTTCCCCTCGCTGTTTTTCTGCGGGAAGAAACCGATCACCAGCGAAACCGCCGCCGTAATTCCCACAACCCACCGATACCCGCTGCGCCAGTCCACCTGCTCCTCAGTCAAGGTAACGGTGGCAAGGCACATCATCAGGATCGGCATATAAAACCAACGGGCATAATAAGAGGTGTTGAACGCATAAAACGCACTGTTGAGGATCGGCACCAGCGCCATGAACACACAAATACCGATCAATCTTTTCAGCCAATGCCTTTTTTTATTGGCAAACCATACGAAAACGCCCACCATACTGAACAGCGGCAGCCACCCCCCGAGAGAAGACCATTTGACCTCCGCCCCCGGGAAAAAGACCGGCCTTGCCGGAATATCCGGCGGGAAAAAGAAGCATTGCAGGATATTGCCGTAAATTTGTTCTTTGCCGTACATGATGGCGTTCCAGCCAAGCAAAAAGTTGGAAACGCGGCTGTTATCAAGAATAGCAAGGCAGGAAGGAAGCAGCAAAAACGCCGCCAGCGCAAGCCCCGTCACCGCCTCAAACGCAATGGCAAGAAGGCGGGAAAAGGAAACTTTGATCGCCCGCGAAAACAGGCGGACAAAGAAATACAACACCGTGAAAACAACCATGCCGAAGAAAAAGAAATAATTCACCGCCGCGCAAACCGCTACCGCCGCCGCAAAAACCATACGGCGGTTTTCGGTGATCAGCAGTTCCAGCGCCAGAAGCAACAACGGAAAAAAAATGATCGGCTCATGAAAATGGTTGAAAAAAATATTATACACCGAAAAGCCCGAAAAAGCATAAAGCAAGCCGCCGAGCCTTGCCGCCTCAGGCGTGCGGGTAAAGCGCCGGATATAGAAATACGCCGTGAGGGCCGCACAGGCAAATTTCAAAATCAGAAGCGGCCCCATCAGGTACGGCACCATCCAGTTCGGGAAAGGAAGCGTCAACCAGAAAAAGGGGCTGCCGAGCAGATAAAAACTATACGAACCGATGAAGTTGGCGCCGAGATCCGTCGTCCAACTCCAAAAAATATTGCCCTCTCTCACGGCCGCATGGCACTGCTGATAAAAGGGGATCTGCTGCACATTGAAATCCCCGTAAAAAATAAAATATCCCCGCCCCATGATCATGTACGGCACAAAAAGCACCGCCGCTACCGCCAAGGCGATCAAAAATGTGGAAACCGATTTTTCTTTCCGCGTCCCGAAAAGCACTTGTTTTTGTTCTGAAAAAACCATGTGTTCCATCCTTTAAAAACTCAAAATCTATTATTGATATTATAACAAAAAATGGTATAATAATCAATATAAAGGATGTGAAAAAATGCAAAACCATTTTTATTCGGTCATTTCCCGTATGAAAAACATCAATCGCTGGGGGTTGATGCGCAACACCCGAAGCGAAAATTTAAGCGAGCATTCTCTGGAAGTGGCGCAGATCGCCCATGCGCTCGCCCTGATTTCCCGCAAGCGGTTTGGCGGCAAAGCGGATCCGAACGCCGCGGCGGTGGCGGCCATGTACCATGACACACCCGAGATCATCACCGGCGATATGCCGACGCCCGTGAAATACTCCAATTCCCAAATCATCACCGCCTACAAGCAAATTGAAAAAGCCGCGGAGCAGCGGCTGATGGAATTGTTGCCGGAGGATTTTAAGGAAGAATTTGAAGCGATCTACTCCCCCGATCCCGAAATTGCCCGGCTGGTGAAAGCGGCGGATAAACTTTCCGCACTGATCAAATGCACCGAGGAACTGAACATGGGCAACCGGGAATTCGCCGCCGCGTATGACAGCGTGCTGGCGGCGGTCAAAGCCCTGCACTGCCCCGAGGCGGATGTATTTTTAGCCGAATTTATGCCCGGCTTTTCTTTAACGCTGGATGAACAGAATAACCGATCGGAGGGAAAAACATGATCGAACAAAAAGCCTTGGCTTACGCCAATATGTACGGGGTTTTAGGCTCTCTTCAAATGCTCTGTGAGATCGACCCGCAGGCGAAACAAATCGTGCGGGAACTTCGAAAACCCGTTGCCCTGTGTTTTGATGTGAAGGGCGGCCCCTGCCGCACCTTCCGCTTTGACCGGAACGGTTGCACCGTTACCGAAGGCAGCGCCGGAGCAAACGCCAAAATGAATTTTTCCTCACCTGAAAAATTCAATCTTCTGATTGCGGAAAGCAAGCCCGGTCTGCCCGTGAAAGGGGCGATACGGCTGATCCGCTTTTTGACCGGCGATTTCACGAAATTGACCGACCGGCTGGAAGCCTTGCTGCGCCCAAGCCCGGAGGCACTGCGTGACCGGGCATTTTTCGAGCAAAGCACCTTGATGACGCTTTACACCGTGGCCGGCGCGATTTCCGGGCTTGCCAATTCGGACAGTATTGCCATGATCTCGGCTTCCAACACGCCCGACGGGGAGGTACTGCTCGGGATCAAAGATACCGCCGCGGTGACGATCCGGGTGGAAAACGGAAGATTCACCACCCTGTACGCACCGACCGAGCATCCCCGCGCCCTGATGGAGTTTTCCGATCTTGACCTGGCGCACGGGCTGTTCGGCGGCGAAGTTTCCACGATCAATGAAATGTGTAAAGGCAATATCCGGCTGGCGGGCGTGCTTTCCATGGTGGATAACATCAACCGCATTTTGGATCGGGTATCGCTTTATCTGGCATAGGAGGGCAGAACAATGAGTCAATTTCCTACATATACGCACACGGAAAGCCGCAAATGGTTTGACCGGGCATTACAGGTGATCCCTTCCGGCATTTACGGGCACTTGGGGCCCTCCGAAGGGTTGTTTCTTCCGCTCGATAAATGGCCGCTGATCAGCCGCAAAGCCGAAGGAACTTACTTTTGGGATATGGACGGCAACCGCTATCTGGATATGATGTGCGCCTACGGGCCGAATGTCCTCGGGTATAACGACCCGGAGGTGGACGCCGCCGCATTGGCACAAATGAAAGACGGAAACTGCACAACCGCCCCTTCTTACAAGATGGTGGAATGTGCCGAACTGTTGGTGGATACGGTCGCCACCGCCGATTGGGCGTATTTTATGAAAAACGGGACCGACGCTACTACCTTCGCTGTGATGTGTGCGCGCGCCCATACCCGCAAAAAGAAAATCTTCTTTTTCAAAGGATATTATCACGGGAACGATCCGTGGGCGATGAAAGCGGATTATCCCGGTATCCTGCCGGAAGATGTAGCGAACAATATCATTGTGCCGTGGTTTGACATGGAAGCACTTGAAACAGCCTACGAGCAAGCCGGCGGCGATGTAGCCGCCCTGATTGCCCAACCTTACGATCACGGGAACTTTTACGATAATGTTTGCGCCGATCGGGAGAAATGGCAAGCCGTGCGCCGATTCTGCGATGAGCGCGGCATCGTGCTGATTTTTGACGATGTGCGCACCGGGTTTCGCCTTGACCTTGCGGGAAGCGACCATTATTACGGGATCAAAGCCGATCTGATCTGCTTTTGCAAGGCGTTGGCAAACGGTTACAATATGTCCGCCACCTGCGGGCGGGAGTTTTTGAAAGCCGCCGCTTCTTCCCTTTCCTTCACCGGCTCATACTGGATGAGCGCGGTGCCCTTTGCCGCGGCGATTGCGTGTATCAACAAAATGAAACGGCTGAATACCCCCGCGTTGTTCCGCGAAAAAGGCGAAAAACTTACCGCGAAATTCAAAGAAGTGGCCGCGCAAAACGGTTTTGACCTGGTTGTTTCAGGCGAGCCGGCGCTTTTCTACCTGCGCATTGCCAATGACGACAGCCTGATGCTCCATCAGGAGTGGGTGGCGGAATGCGTTTCCCGCGGGTTGTTTTTGGCTTCTCACCACAACCATTTCCTCAATGCCGCCCTGACCGATGAAGATATCAACTATGCCGCCGAGATCGCGTTTGACGCCTTTTCCGTGGTAGCCAAGCGGCACCCCGATCAACTGATCACCCGATAATCCGGATCAAAGCCGTCTACAACGCAAAGTTTTGCCGCGATCAGGCGGCCTGCTCTATCAGGTATGACCGGATCCCGCAAAAAATAACAAACGCCATTTTTTGCTGGTATTCTTCGCTTTTCAAAAGCGCCAATTCCGGCGCATTGCTTAAAAAGCCGCATTCCACCAACACCGCGGGGATCGGCGCGCGATAGAGAAGGAAGGTGCTGTCGGTCGCCTGTTTATTGCTTCGGCGATTTTCGGGTTGCAGCACCCCGATCGCCCGGCGGATCGCATCCCCCAACTGCGCGGAAGCAGGCGAATTGGGGCTGAAAAAAATTTGCGCCCCGCTGGCGGCGGAAGTGGTAAATTTATTCAGATGAATGCTGACAAAAATCGCCTCCGGGTTTTCGCGCATCATGTCTAAACGGGCTTGCATATCGCTTTTTTTGCGGGAAGCGATCCGCTCCCCGGTTATCCGTTCGGTTGACATATCGCTTTCACGGGTCATGATCACCTCATACCCCGCTTGCTTTAAAAAGGCGCGTAACATCAATGCGATTTTTAAATTGATTTCTTTTTCTACGGTGCCGTCCTGTGCAACGGCGCCCCCGTCAAACCCGCCGTGTCCCGCGTCTATTATAACGGTTTGTTGGGTTGTATGGCGGGCGGCGGCGGGAACCGCGGTGCTTGTTCTCGCGGTGATCAAAGCGGCGCCGCATACAGCCGAAAACAGGCAAACAATCGCCGAAAATCGTTTCCACATAGAAACATCTCCTCCACCCGGGATCGTGTTGTTACCATGTATATTCGCGCCGCGCTTTTTTTAGACGCCGATCCGATCACCCGGTTTTCCTTATTTTTCCCACTCGTGCGCATTGATTTGGAACAGGCACATGGTAAAAACGCCGAATGTTCCGCCTGCCATAAAAGACAAAATACAAAAAATCACGGTCCTCATGGTTCTTCGCCCTCCTGATGCGTTTGTTTTCAGTATGCCCGTTTCCGCCTGACCGCATTCCTGTTTGCAACACAAAAAATCCCCCGGTTTATCCGGGGGATCGAGAGTGTCGACAAAGTCGCCCCTCTCTTGGACGGGGATGCCGCTCGCTCGAAAATCAAAGATTTTCGGCCTGCACTCTATCCCCGC
>CACXFE010000096.1 GCA_902766855.1 Oscillospiraceae bacterium
AACTCAAAACTTGACGAAACCACAAAATATGGTATATAATATAAGTTGAATAAATATAAAGAGGGTTTCAGAATGGCAAAAACAACTGCCGAATACGGTAACGACAGTATCAAAAAACTGGAAGGGCCGGATCGGGTGCGTAAGCGCCCCGGGGTGATCTTCGGTTCAGACGGGCTGGACGGCTGCGAACATTCGGTGTTCGAAATCATTTCGAACTCCATTGATGAAGCGCGCGAAGGCTTTGGCGGCAAGATCATCATCACCAAGTACGCCGACGGATCGATCGAAGTGCAGGATTTCGGGCGCGGCGCGCCGGTAGATTTTAATAACAAAGAACAATGCTTTAACTGGGAACTGCTCTATTGCGAGATGTACGCCGGCGGCAAATACAACACGAACGACGGCGCAAATTACGAATACTCGGTCGGTTTAAACGGATTAGGTCTTTGCTCCACCCAATATGCTTCGGAATATATGGATGTAGAGATCAAACGCGACGGGTTTAAATACAACCTCCATTTTGAAAAAGGATACAATGTCGGCGGGCTGCATAAAGAGCCGTACTCCGGCAAAGATACCGGCACCAAAACCCGCTGGAAGCCGGATATTGATGTGTTCACCGATGTCAACATCCCGTCGGAATACTTTTTGGATACACTCAAACGGCAAGCGATCGTAAACGACGGATTGCTGTTTGTTTTTCGTGAGCAACAGGGTGCGAAATTCGTTCAACAGGAGATCCTGTATCAAAACGGGATTCGGGATTATGTAAACGAAACCGTCGGAGAAGAACGGCTGACGGGCGTGCAATTCTGGCAGACCGAGCGCAAAGGGCGCGACCGGGAGGACAAGCCGGAATACAAAGTAAAAATCAATGTGGCGTTGGCATTCAGCAACCGCAATATTTTGAAAGAATACTATCACAATTCCAGTTGGCTGGAATACGGCGGCGTACCCGAAAAAGCCACCCGCAACGCCTTTGTTTCCCAAATCGACGCTTATATCAAGCAAACCGGGAAATACAAATCGAACGAAAGCAAGATCACCTTTTCGGATGTGGAAGAATGCCTTGCCCTGGTGATCTCTTCTTTCTCCACCATCACTTCTTACGAAAACCAAACCAAGAAATCCATTACCAATAAATTTATTTACGAGGCCATGGTGGATTTTTTACGGCACCAGTTGGAAGTATACTTCATTGAAAACAAGGCCGAAGCCGATAAAATTGCCGATCAGGTGCTGATCAACAAGCGCAGCCGGGAACGGAGCGAGCGGGAGCGCATCAACATCAAGAAAACCCTGCAATCCGCCAACTCCATGCTCGATCGGGTGGAAAAATTTGTAGACTGCCGCTCCCGCGATGTGGAACAGCGGGAACTGTTTATTGTGGAGGGCGATTCGGCGCTCGGTTCCTGCAAATTGGCGCGAAATGCCGAATTTCAAGCCATCATTCCGGTGCGCGGCAAAATCTTAAACTGCCTGAAAGCCGATTATGAGCGCGTTTTTAAAAGCGAGATCATCACCAACCTGATCAAAGTACTCGGGTGCGGTGTGGAAGTAAAATCCAAAGCCAACAAAGGGCTTGCCACTTTCGATCTGTCGGCATTGCGCTGGAACAAAGTGATCATCTGTACCGATGCGGATGTAGACGGTTTCCAGATCCGCACCCTGATCCTGACCATGATCTATCGCCTGATGCCGACACTGATTACCGAAGGCAAAGTTTATATCGCGGAAACCCCGTTGTATGAGATCGGCACCAAGGAAATGACCTACTTTGCTTATGATGAAAAAGAAAAGGTTGATATTCTCGGCAAAATCGGCAATGCCAAATATACGGTACAGCGCTCCAAAGGACTGGGTGAAAACCAGCCCGATATGATGAATCTGACCACCATGAACCCCGAAACCCGCCGCTTGATCAAAGTGATGCCGCAGGATGCGGAACGCACCTCCCGTATGTTTGACCTGCTTTTGGGCGATGATTTAAGCGGACGCAAAGAGTTTATTGCCGAAAACGGATATTTATATTTAGAAGAAGCGGATATTTCGTAACAGCAACGCAAGAAATTCCGAACGAAAAAGAAGAGGGACATTATGGCTTCAAAAAAGAAAAAAGAAATCAAGCAACCCGGCAAGCCGAAAATCAACGCCTATATCGCGGGCGCCGGACTGACCGTGGAGCAGCCGATCACCGAAACATTGGAAACCAACTATATGCCCTATGCGATGAGCGTGATCGTTTCCCGCGCGATTCCCGAGATCGACGGTTTCAAACCTTCCCACCGGAAATTGCTTTATACTATGTATAATATGGGGCTTTTAAACGGCTCCACCATCAAATCCGCCAACATCGTAGGGCGCACCATGCAGCTGAACCCCCATGGCGACGCGGCAATTTACGAAACCATGGTGCGGCTTTCGGAAGGCTATCAAGCCTTGCTGCACCCGTATGTGGAATCAAAAGGTTCTTTCGGAAAAGCCTATTCGCGGGATATGGCATACGCCGCCTCCCGTTATACCGAGGCAAAACTCTCCCCCATCGCCGCGGAACTGTTCACCGATATTGATAAAGATACGGTGGATTTTGTAGACAATTATGACGCGACGATGAAAGAGCCTACCCTTTTCCCTGTTACCTTTCCCTCCATTTTAGTGAACGCCAACACGGGAATCGCCGTAGGCATGGCAAGTTCCATCTGCCCGTTTAATTTACGGGAAGTATGCGAAACCACCATTGCCTTTATCCGGGATGATACCGTTCAGATCGCGGACACCCTGCTGGCGCCGGATTTCCCTATCGGCGGCCAGTTGCTGTATCAGCGCGACGAAATGGAAAGCATTTACGAAACCGGCCGCGGCAGTTTCAAAGTGCGCGGCGTATACGCGTATGATAAATCGCAAAACTGTATCGACATCACCGAGATACCGCCCACCACCACTTCCGAAGCGATCATCGAAAAGGTGATCGAACTGGTGAAACTGAAAAAAATCACCGAAATCAACGATATCCGGGATGAAACCGATTTAGGCGGTTTGAAAATCACCATTGATTTAAAGCGCGGTGCCGATCCCGAAAAACTGATGCGCAAGATCATGAAAATGACCCCGCTGGAAGACAGTTTTTCCTGCAACTTCAATATTTTGATCGCCGGCTCTCCCCATGTGATGGGGGTAAAGGAAATCATTTCCGAATGGGTCGCCTTCCGGGAAGAATGCGTTCGCCGCCGGGTGTTTTTCAAACTTTCCAAAGCCAAAGATAAACTTCATCTGCTCAAAGGACTGGAAAAAATCCTGTTGGATATTGATAAAGCAATCAAGATCGTGCGGGAAACCGATGAAGAATCCCAAGTGGTGCCGAATTTGATGATCGGCTTCGGGATCGATGAAGTGCAGGCGGAATATGTGGCGGAAATCAAACTGCGCCATTTGAACCGCGAATACATTTTAAAACGCACCGCGGATATCGAAGCCTTGACGAACGAGATCGCGGAGATGGAAAGCATCTTGAAATCCCGTTCGAAAGTGATGAACATCATCATCAAGGAACTTACCGCCGTGGCGGAAAAATACGGACAAGACCGTAAAACCGCCATCATTTCCGCCGAGGAAGAAACCGTGGAGGAAGAAGCGGCGCCGCCCGATACTTCCCCCGTCACCCTTTTCTTCACGAAAGACGGATATTTCAAAAAAATCACCCCTCAATCCCTGCGCATGAGCGGCGAGCAAAAACTCAAAGAGGGGGATGAAATCACCCAGATCATCGAAAGTACCAATGCCGCCGAATTGCTCTTCTTCACCAATAAGGGGCAGGTTTATAAATCCCGCACGGCGGATTTCGGAGATTCCAAAGCCAGTGTTCTCGGGGATTATGTTGCCGGCAGTTTAGAATTTGAGGAAGCGGAAAACGCCGTTTATATGGTAGAAACCACCGATTATGCGGGGTATATGCTCTTTATTTTCGATAACGGGCGTATTGCCAAAGTGCCGCTTTCTTCTTACCAAACCAAAACCAACCGCAAAAAATTGATCAAAGCCTACTGCGAAAAATTCCCGCTGCACACCGTGTTGTTTATCAAAGAGGAAACCGAATTGCTGCTGCATTCCACCAACGGGCGAATGCTGATTGTGAATACCGCGGCAATTCCCGCTAAAACCACCAAAGATAACGGCGGCATCGCCGTGATGACGCAGAAAAAGGGACAGCGCATTTCCGAAGCGGTGTTTTATCACGGTACGCTGGAAGGGGATCACCGTTACCGCACCCGCAACCTTCCCGCGGCGGGCAATAAAAAGCCGACCGGCACCGCCGAACAGGAAAAGATTTTGATTTGATCTATTGTATTTCAAAAAAGAATGGTTTATAATAATGGTTGCTGACTTCATGCCGACACGCCGTCGGCATTTATGAAAAAGCGTTTTTTCGCTAAAATCATTGATTTTGGCAGACATACCCATTATAATAAGAAAACCGTCCGAAAATCGGGCGGTTTACCGGCAGCAGGGGCAAACGCTGTTTCCCTTTCAGCCGGCATTACTTAATATTTCCCGAAAAAATCAACTTATACGGACGGAGAGAATGATTCATGGCAAGAGAATTGGCAAAGCAGTATGATCCGAAAAGCGTGGAGGATCGCATTTACGGCTTTTGGCTGAAAGGAAAATATTTCCATGCCAAATGCGAACTGAACAAACCCACCTATACCATTGTGATCCCGCCCCCGAATATCACGGGGCAGTTGCATATGGGGCACGCGCTGGACAACACCTTACAGGATATTCTGATCCGCTTTAAGCGCATGCAGGGTTTCGACACCCTGTGGCTGCCCGGCACTGATCACGCTTCCATCGCAACCGAGGCGAAGATCGTGGAAAAAATGCGGCAAGAAGGGCTTACCAAAGAACAAATCGGCCGCGAAGGCTTTTTAACACGCGCATGGGATTGGAAAAAACAATACGGTGGCCGCATCATCGAGCAACTCAAAAAAATGGGCTCTTCCTGCGATTGGGACAGAGAGCGTTTCACGATGGACGAAGGGTGCAGCAAAGCGGTCAAAGAAGTATTTGTCAAACTGTATGAAAAAGGCCTGATTTACCGCGGGGAACGCATCATCAACTGGTGCCCGCATTGCAAAACCTCCATTTCCGACGCCGAAGTGGAATACGAAGAACAGGCAGGGCATTTCTGGCATCTCCGCTATCCGTTCCGGGACGGAAGCGGCTATCTGGAACTTGCCACTACCCGCCCTGAAACCTTACTGGGCGATACCGCGGTCGCGGTCAATCCGAATGATGATCGTTACCGTGATTTAGTAGGCAAAACGCTGATCCTGCCGCTTGTGCATCGTGAAATCCCGGTGGTAGCGGATGAATATGTGGAAATGGATTTCGGAACCGGTGTGGTAAAAATCACCCCCGCGCATGACCCGAATGACTTTGAAGTGGGACTTCGGCACGGTCTTGAAGTCATCAATGTATTGACCGAAGACGCCAAGATCACCGCTGATTACCCGAAATATGCGGGCATGGATCGTTATGAAGCGCGAAAAGCCATCGTTGCCGATCTTGAAGCCGAGGGCGCCTTGGTCAAAACCGAGGAATACAGCCACAATGTCGGCACCTGCTACCGCTGCGGCACCACGGTGGAGCCGCGTGTTTCCAAGCAATGGTTCGTGAAGATGAAACCGCTGGCGGAACCGGCGATCGAAGCCGTGAAAAACGGAGAAACCAAATTTGTTCCCGCCCGCTTTGAAAAGATTTATTTCCATTGGTTGGAAAACATCCGTGACTGGTGCATTTCCCGTCAATTATGGTGGGGGCATCGCATTCCCGCTTGGTACTGCGCGGATTGCGGCAAAATCACCGTCTCCAAAGAAGAAGCCAAAGTCTGCGCCCATTGCGGCAGTGAAAAGATCACACAGGATCCCGATACGCTGGATACTTGGTTTTCCTCCGCGTTGTGGCCGTTTTCCACGCTCGGCTGGCCGGAAGAAACCGAGGATTTCAAACATTATTACCCCACGAATACATTGGTTACCGGGTATGATATTATTCCCTTCTGGGTTATGCGCATGATGTTCTCCGGCATTGAGCAAACCGGCCAAGTCCCGTTTGACACGGTGCTGATCCATGGGTTGGTACGCGATTCCCAGGGGCGAAAAATGTCAAAATCACTCGGGAACGGCGTGGATCCGCTTGAAGTGATCGACAAATACGGGGCGGATGCTTTGCGTTTCTCGCTCGCCACCGGCAACAGCCCCGGCAACGATATGCGCTATATTGATGAGCGGGTGGAAGCCAGCCGCAATTTTGCCAACAAACTGTGGAACGCCGCGCGCTTCATTCTGATGAATCTCCACAGCGAAGAGGTTTTGCCGCTTGATCCCGCCGCTTTCGCACTGGAAGACAAATGGATTCTTTCCAAGTTGAATACCCTGATCAGCGGTGTGACCGAGAATCTTGAAAAATACGAACTCGGCATGGCGATCCAAAAGCTTTATGATTTCATTTGGGATGTTTTCTGCGATTGGTATATCGAGATTTGCAAATCCCGCTTAAACGGGCCGGACGAACAGGCCGCCAATACCGCGCGGAGCGTTTTGATCGCGGTTTTCACCGACATTTTAAAACTTCTGCATCCGTTTATGCCTTTCATCACCGAGGAAATCTGGCAGTCTATGCCGCATGAAGGCGAGGCGCTGATGATTGCAGAATGGCCGAAATTCGCCGCCGAATACGAATTTGCCGCCGAAGAAGCCGATTTTGAAAAGTTAATGGCCGTCATCAAAGCCGTGCGCAATCGCCGCGCCGAAATGAATGTGCCGCCCTCCAAAAAGGCAAAAGTCTGCATCGAAACCAAGTTCCCCGAAGTTTTCGCCGCCGGAAACGCTATGATTTGCCGGTTGGCATATGCTTCGGAAGTGGAAGTCGGCGAGCAGTTTGAAAGCGAGGGTACCGTTCGGGTGATTACCGATTCGGCTGTGGTGTATATGCCCATGAAAGAGTTGGTAGACATCGAAGCGGAACTTGCCCGCCTGCAAAAAGACCTGCAAAAAGCCGAGAACGACAAAGAATTTTTCGAGCGGAAACTCAACAATCCGGGCTTTGTTTCCAAAGCGCCCGCGGCCGTGGTGGAACAGCAGCGCGCACAACTGGATAAGGCGCTTGAAAAACTTGCGATGCTGCGGGCCGGCATTGCGGAAATGGAAAAAATGAAATAATGTTTCGGCCGCACCCGGCGCCTTGGTCATAAACAAAACCGCCGCGGGATCAAAACAAGTGTTTGATCCCGCGGCGATATTTTTGCCATTTATTCTTACTTTTTCCGCGTTAATACAGCACCGATAACCGTTCCGATCATAGCAAACGGAGCAAGCCGAAAGAAGAAAAATTCAAACGCATGATAGATTGTGCCGACCACTGCGGTTTCCGGATCATGAAAGTCCCAATCCAAATAAGGGCTCTGTAACGCGATCAAGCAACCCGCTATCAGGATGATCGCAATACTCATCACGATAAACATCCAATGCAGTGCCTTTCTTTGGGATTGCTTCCTTTGAGCAAGCTGCAAATTGATCACTTCCAACTTTTCCGAAATCACTTTTAAATCATCCGCTTTTTGCTCCGCGATCGTTTCGCCCAGCAAAACATTGACCGGCGTTTCCAATGTTTCCGAAATCATGATCAACATATCGGCATCGGGAACCGATAACCCTTGTTCCCATTTTGAAACCGTCTGCCGTACCACATTCAGTTTAACGGCAAGTTCTTCTTGTGAAAGACCTTTTGATTTTCGGATCGCTTTCAGATTTTCATTCAGCATTTTGATAACCACCTTTCAAAAGTTGTTATCCAAATTATAAGGGAATTCTTCCGTTGCCGCAAGCAACGCAAATGAACATTTCGCTTTTCGTTGGCAAAAAG